>JAZRDX010000106.1:0-2923 GCA_045660565.1 Eubacteriales bacterium | reverse complement strand
GCAGGGAGTCCCCGCTGACAAATGGCGACGGTAATGTTTGAGTGTACACACCTATCGTCGCTAAGTCGAGGTTTATCGAAAGCTTTGGTGATTACTTGTGGGAACCGGCGTCCTCGACGGTCCGATCGTGCAGCACCCGGCAGGCATAATGGCGACGGCCGGGCAACCGCCCGGAGGGTTGACAACCGTGATGTAAAATGCAGCGAAAAATCGAACAAAAAGGTTTATCATAAATTTGCTGAAAAATTCAATTTAAAGGACACGAAAAATGGAAAAACTTCTGATAATCGACGGAAACAGTATACTGAACAGAGCCTTTTACGGCGTTCGCCCTCTTACCAACAGTAAAGGGCTTCAGACTAACGCGCTTTTCGGTATGCTCAGTATGCTTTTAAAGCAGATAGGAGAGGTAAGGCCCGATTACGCCGCGATAGCGTTTGACCTGCCCGAACCAACCTTTCGGCATAAGCAGTACGCGGAATATAAGGCGGGCAGAAAAAAGATGCCCGATGAGCTTTTTGTCCAGCTTCCGTATTCCAAAATACTTTCCGAGGCGCTCGGTCTTACCGTTTTGGAGCTTCCCGGATATGAGGCAGACGACCTTCTCGGTACCGTTTCAAGAATGGCAGAGGAAAAGGGCGTGGAAAGCTACATTATGACGGGAGACCGCGATTCGCTCCAGCTTATCGGAGACAGCACCTTCGTTCTTCTTGCGTCAAATTCGGATACCGTTAAATTCGACCGCGCCGCGTTCAATGAAAAATACGGCATTGAGCCGGAAAGCTTCGTTGACGTAAAAGCGCTGATGGGGGATTCGTCGGACAACATTCCCGGTGTCCCCGGAATAGGTGAAAAAACCGCGCTTAAGCTGATCGCAGACTACAAAAACCTCGATACCGTGTACGAAAATCTCGAAACCGCCGCGCTCGGCAACTCCGCAAGACAGAAGATGCGCGACGGACGTGAGCTTGCTTATCTTTCTTACAGTCTTGCTCTTATAGAAAGACACGCTCCCGTTGATTTCACACTTGAAAGCCTTAAAACGGACGGAATGGACAGAGGTAAGATGTATAAGCTTCTTGCCGAGCTTGAATTTACCGCCCAAATAAAACGCCTCGGACTAAGCAGTGCCGACGTAAAGGAAAACGGCGGAGCCGAACCTGTTTCTGACAGAGGAAACGACGTTAAAGCGGGACAGCAGCTTTCATTCGAAACGGCATTCTGCGACGAGCCGACGGAAACGGAAAAGAGCGGAGAGTCTTGCGAAACGGCGGCGCGTGAGTCGGTTAAAACCGAAATATGTCTTTGCGACCTAACAAAAATAAAAGGAAAAACGGTTGGCTTTTGCTTTGACGGAGAAAGCGCGGCGTTTGCGAGCGAGGGGGAAACCTTTGTCTGCTCCTGTTCCGATAAAACGGCTCTGTCAAAGGCTATACTTGAAAACGGTCTTTCCCTTGTTCTTTACGATTACAAAGCCTTCTGTACCGAGTTTGCGGGGCTTTCGCTTGACGGCGTGTGCAAGGACGACGTAATGCTTGCCGCGTATGTCATTAATCCGTCGCAGAGCAGCTATGAGCTTTCTGTGCTTTCCGACGTCTATTTGCAAAAATCGCTTGAAGAGGGCGCGGCGGCTCACGCGGAGACGGTATACGTTTTAAACGGCATTTTCGCCGAGAGGCTTACCGCCGAAAACCAGTATTCGTTGTACAAAAACATCGAGCTTCCCCTTGCGTCGGTGCTTTCCGATATGGAGAGAAGCGGCTTTGCGCTTGACACCAAGGCTCTTAATGAATTTCTTGCCGTTTTAACCGAGGCGGAAGCGGCTTACGCCTCGCGCATTTACATGCTTTCCGGGGTTGAGTTCAATATCAACTCACCAAAGCAGCTCGGAGAGGTCCTTTTCGAGACGCTTAAGCTGCCTGCCGGAAAGAAAAACAGCAGAGGGTACTCAACGGGGGCGGAGGTGCTTGAAAAACTCAAAAACACTCACCCCATAATTCCCGAAATTCTTGAATACAGGGCGGTCGCAAAGCTCCGTTCGACCTATGCCGAGGGGCTTTTAAAGGTGGTTGGTCAGGACGGCAGAGTTCACACCAGCTTTAACCAGACGGTTACCGTTACAGGTAGACTTTCCTCTACCGAGCCAAATCTCCAGAATATCCCCGTAAGAACAGAGCTTGGCAGGGAGATGCGCCGTTTCTTCGTGGCGAAAAATGAAGATTACCGTCTTATAGACGCCGACTACTCACAGATTGAGCTGAGAATACTCGCTCACATAGCGCAGGACGAAAATATGATAGCGGCATTTAACAGCGGAGAGGATATTCACTCTGTTACCGCCTCCGAGGTGTTCGGCGTTCCGCTTGAAAGCGTAACCCCGTCCATGAGAAAAAAAGCTAAAGCGGTAAACTTTGGAATAGTCTACGGAATAGGCGAATTCTCACTTGCGGGCGACCTCGGTGTAAGCCGAAAGGAAGCAGGGGAGTACATTAAAAGCTATTTTGCGCGGTACACGGGTATTGACGCGTACCTTTCGGGAGCGGTCGAGGCGGCAAAAGAGCTTGGGTACGTTGAAACGGTATTCGGCAGACGCCGCTATATTCCCGAGCTTACGTCGTCCAAGGCAATGCTTCGCGCGTTCGGTGAACGCGTGGCTATGAACAGTCCCATACAAGGCTCGTCGGCGGATATAATCAAGCTTGCGATGGTTAGCGTTCGTAAGGCTTTGGCGGACGAGGGGCTTGATGCAAGGCTTATTTTACAGGTACACGACGAGCTGATAGTCGAGGCGCACAAGGACTGTGCCGAGCGCGCCGCAGAGATACTGAGACGCGAGATGGAGAACGTTGTAAGTCTTAAGGTGCCGCTCACCGTCGAGCTGAGCATTGGAAACAGTTGGTTTGAGTGTAAATAGCCCTCTCAC
>JAZRDX010000105.1:0-6246 GCA_045660565.1 Eubacteriales bacterium | reverse complement strand
AGACATAGTTTCAGAGTTGAAATCGCTTTTAAACCCCTCTTTGCCGAGAAAAACGTAAGGCTCTTCCTCAGAAGGCGGCACGTCCTCTTGCGGCGGTTCTTCATTCTCGGGAGGCTTGTCATCCTCGTCTTTGTCCGTGTTCTCGACATCGGTGTTGCCGCTGTCCGTTATATCGGAGCTTGGTGTCTTGTCCTTATCTTCGTTTTTCTGCGGTATTCCTTTGATGAGCGTGAAAGAAAAACCGCAAACGAGAATAATTACAAGGATTATAATAATAGTTTTTAAAATCTTCATATGGTTCTCCTTTCCTCAAAAATCAGACCTGAATAAATCTGTAAAACTCTACGCGACCCTTTACCCAAAACTTGTCCATCCCTTTCAGGTGGTATGGCGTATCGGATTTTACAAATCTTACCTCAAATCCTGCGTCCTCATAAAAATAATACCAATCGCCGTTCCATTCGAAATACTGATCACAGCCTACGGTTTTAAGTATAACAAGCTCTGAGCCGGCAGGTTCAAACCCATAACCGTATTCGTAAATTGCAGATCTGTCAAAGATGGAATATAGCACGTAATCGCCGACACCTATAACGAAGGTGCTTTCACCTGCTTCGCAGTAATTTTTATCGGACTTATAGTAAAGTCTGTCATCGTTATCGTCGTTCTTTTCGACGAAGTAATAGTAACTGTCCTTCCAAGAGAAGCATTCCGTTACCTTTACCGTTTTTGGTATGAGGGTTGTCTTGGTTTTACAACGGCTGAACTCGTGCCCCTCGGGAAGTGGCGTTACGGTGACGGGTGTTTCTTCTTCGGGTAGTTCTTCGGTACCCGTGTTATCTTCTTCGGGCATATCGGGGAGTGTATCGCCGTTATCTGTTATCTCTTCGTCGGACGCCGGTTCATTCTCGGGTTTTCTTGTACACGAGGTGAGGATGGCAGAGATACATACAGCAAGAATAAGTAGTATGAGCATTATTTTTATTTTCATTTTTATCTCCTTTCGGTTATTTTTAAAACATCCCGCCCCACTTGGCGTGTGACGGGATTTAGTGTTATTCGTAGTATTCGCCGGGAGTCTTGCCCTCGACTATACAGGGCGTGAACTTAACGTTTTTAAGCTCCGTGTCCTCAAGCACTACTATGCGTAGCGTAACGATGGTTTCAGTACCGAACGTCTGTATCATTCCGTCGTCGGAATTATCCATATCCGCGTACCAGATAGGGACGCCGACAGTATCATATCCCGCGACAAAGTACGTATCGCGTTCTGAACCGTCATTGGCAGTAAAGGTATACGAGCCTGCGGCAAAATTTACAGTACCGAGCGTGAAATACGTATTCTTCTTTGCAACACCGTCACCTATGACGCTTCCATCCTCCTTGACGGTCCAGGTAATGCCGTCGCGCTTCTCGGACTTATCCGTATAGGAAGAATCCGAGTCGTAGAGCATATAGACGTAGTTTTCTTCGTTCGGCTTTCTTGTAAGCACGTTAATGCCTACTGCAAGAGCGCAGACGGTAAGAGCGATCAGGAGTGCTGTAGCGATTATAATAATCGTGCGTTTAGTATTCATTTATTTTCTCCTTTTTAGTTTTTTTGGTGAGGCTCGGCTTATTATCACCGAGCCCCGGGGGAAGTTAAGATTTACGCTTCGATTCCGAGCGATCTTGCGAGCATCTTAAAGAGCGCCTTATCGGACTTGCGCGAGGTAGTGATGGGACACTCGTAGCTCTCGCCGTTTTCGTCGTATGAAACAACGCTGAGGGTTGTACCCTTAACGCTTCTGCCGCTCTTCTCGTCGTTTATCTCAAAGGGAGTAATAACGAGATTTGCTTCCGAAGCACCTGCGTATACGATATCCAGAACCGCGTAGCCGCCGATATCGTGCGGCTTTACGGAAATTCTGAAATCCTTACCGCGAAGCGTTCCCTTGATAAAATAAGTAAAGTAGCTTTTGCCGCCCTTTTCATACGGCTCTCTTTCGACGATGATTGAAATGTTCTTGTTTTCCATAATGCTTTTTCCTTTCGTTTTGTAAAATTTAGATTTGTGAATGAGAGAAGAGATTACTTACCGCGTCTTTGCGAAATTTCTCTTGCCTCTTTTTTGGATTTGCCCTCGGACATAGCCTTTTTGTATTTATAAATACCTGCGTGGTCCGACTGGCACTGAAGGTATCCTGAGCGAAGACCTGCCTCGTAATCCGTAAGCTCCTTGCCCTCTTTAGGTCCGCGATTGTGAACCTTTGCACGGCGCTCCTCTGCATAATTCTTCGCACGGTCGGTAGGCTTTGCCCATCTGCGGCGATTGTATTTCGAGTCTGTTCCCGAAGAGTTGGAAGATTGTCTTGCCATTGCTTTTCTCCTTTCTGGTTTAATGGTAGCTTTGCCTCATCGGCTTATTCAGTTGTAATTTCGTAAATCCCGGCGAGATATCGAAACATTGTGTTTCCTGCGACCTCGTCTTATCGAAGGTGGCCACCTATCCTTTGCAAAGCTCGAAAGAAACGGTTAGTCGATCTTTTGCCTCGCTCGGTGATTTACGCTTCCATTCTACACCACAAAAATGCAAAATGCGATAGTGTTTTGGTAGGGTAAAATGTAACTTTGGTAGGTAAAAAGAGAAGTTTGGTAGGTTATTTGGAGATGTTAAAACACAAATTCTCGATTTAATTTTGATATTAGATATTCAACAAGCCTTTTGTTTAAATCCCTTACGTGTTCTTTTGTATAAGCCCACTCTTCCGCAACAACAACCTGCGTTGAATTATTCACGTAAAGTGCAACGTAAAGAACATATAATTTTGCCGGAGCTTTTCGCATAACCGAGTGGTACTGCTCAAGTTTTTCAAACAATGCTTCAGCTTTAATTTCCCTTGGGGCTTTATCAAACAAATCCCGCATTGAATAATATGTACGTATTTCATCAAGGTCTTGTCTTACCTGATCCTCTGTAAGCATTTTAAATCCTTCCTTTTGGGCATTTCCACGTATTGTTTAAATCGATCGTCACCGAGACAATACGAAGTATTCTGCCGTTTGTTTTTTTGGATTTTTACAGCTGCTTGATCCATCTTTATTGTAGCATTTTTAAGCTCGAAAATCTTCTGGAAAGCAGCAGGAAACGTCCTTATAGTTTCAATCTTAAATTTACAGAATGTGAAATAAAATTTTCAGTTTTGCTTTAAATCCTATTGACATTGAGATAACGTTGTGATATAATGAGTCAAACAATTAAAAGCAAAAGGAGAAGAAAAAATGGAAAAAACGACAAGGAAAAAAGCCGCAATCCCACGAAAGAGAGACAAGAACTATATTCGTGACGCTCAAATAACAGCAATTAAAAAAAGGCTGTATGCAGCCTTTGATTTATCCCAAATGACTTATTATGCAATGGTGGAAAAATTGAATAAGGAATGCGGTTACGAGTTAAATTACGAAACATTCCGCAAGACCTTTGATTTTTCTAAAAATTCGCTTGATATTTTCTGCGTTATGGCAATGTGTAAGTGCCTTAACTTGGATATAGCGTATATTTTCTCCGAGCCTACGGAAAACGATGATAAAATCGAAAGCGACGATCTTTACGTATCGTCGAAGTTCAGAGAATTAAACGACGAAAAGTATTTTGGCACGTTTTACGGTTATCTTTATTCGTCAAAGAAGATGAACGATTTTCTCGATTCCTTCGTTATGGAAATAAAGCGCGAGGGTGAAAAGACCGTTGCAATTTTAAAGGTGACGTACAATACCGTTAATCCGGGCGGAGAGAAGACAACGGGCACAAAAACGCTTTGGGGCACTCCGGTTTGGGTTGAACCGAGTGTAGTCAATATAACGTTCAAGGAAAACTCCGGAACGTATTACATCTTTTCCTTCAATTATGTAGAATACCGCAAGCGCGAATTATATTATAGATGCGGTGCTGTTCTTACGCAAGGAAGAAGCTCTGACAGGGTTCCCATGGTACAATCATTCGTTCTGTTAACAGACGAAGCAAGAGCTGAATATATGGATTTGATTAAAGGACTTCTTCTTATGAACGACGACACCTTCCACATTCCTAAAAAGGCACTCGACGAATTAGCGAAAAAGGAGAAAAAGGTTGCGGCTCTCAGAGATAATTTAAAGTATATTTTTGATTATTGCTGTCAGGAATACTATGTGATAGACGAAAATCAGATATTAAATTCTTTGAGAAACACAATGCCGCCGAAAGATGCCGCCGAAGCGCTTATTCTTATGAAATCACGGGCAACCGATGCAAACCGAATACTCTTTCCGGAAAACGAATACTATTCAGAGGTAGCAAAGGATTTTACAAAGAAAGATTGTGAATAAAAATCAATAAAAAGCAAAGGTCCTACGGTGTTAAATACGTCGTAGGACTTGTTTTTTTGGAAGAAGAGTTTTGATTTTTCACCGATTTGAAGTTAAACGACTTTGAATAATCATCCCCGTTCAAATTGTCAAGAGGTGAAAACAAAAATTGAAAAAAGACTTATGAAATAAAAGAAGAAAACAAAGACGTATTTTTTCGAAAAGACCCTTTTCCACTTGACAATTCTCCGTTGCTGATTTCTTTTGGAAGTGTAGTTGTTTTTGGGATGGGTGTAAAATCTCCTACCGTACCCCCCTCTTACCTCTCTTTTACCCTACCAAAACACCTCAAGAACCTACCATAGACCTCTCGCATTCCCGCGTTTTTTGTGATACGATGAAACCGAAGAAAGTTAATTCACCAAACAAAACCTGCCGCTTTAAAGGTGCATTTCTTTCAAATTTGAAAAAGAAAGGAGGAGTAGCGGAAATGTTGAGAAGTATAAGAAAAGCTTATGAGATAATTAGGGAGAAAGACCCCGGCACGGCTATTACGGTACACACGATACGCTCCTGGTGTAAGGAAGGCAAGGTAAAAAGCCTTACTGCAGGGAATAAGATACTCGTAGACGTTCAGAGCCTGCTCGACTATATCTCAATGTAAAAAAACAAGGAGGAAAAGTCAAGTGGCTTATTTCAAAATCGAGAAAAACAAAAGAGGCGAGCTTGTAGCTAAAATTCAAGCAAGCGGCAAGAATCCCCAAACAGGAGAAAACAGCGTATTTTCGAAGCGAGTTTACAACGAGGACGGTCTTTCTGATGCGAAATTCCGCAGATTCGTGGAACGGGCGGCAAGAGAATTTGAAGACGAGGTGCGTGATGCTTACGAAAAAGATTATCAGGAAGTACGCACGCGCATCCCGACCTTCCCCGAGCTTATATCGGAATGGAAGGAGAATGTGAAGAAAACGCTATCATATTCGTACTATCTGAGGGTAGATGATACAGAACAGAAATTCAATGCTTTTCTTAAAGAGAAAAGGCTTTATAAATTACCTGTTTCGGAAATTAAGGTAAGGGAAATTCAGTTATTCTTAAACCAATACTTAACCGGAACTTACGAGAAGACTGAAAGCGCACGTATGAAAAAAGACTTTGGTCCGTTTGTAAATTTAAGAGCGCTTGAAAGAGAAGGAATTATATCAAGAAATGCGTCCTACAATCTCCGTTTTAAGGAAACAAACATACACACAGAAACCGCAGAGCGCATATGCGAAAGGTACGGACTCAATTTTGATGATTACTTTGAGCGTAACGTTACGGTAGGGCAATATTCTATTGAGACCGTAAAGGGGCTAAGGCGCGTTTTGAGGACTGTATTCAACGAGGCTTTACGCTTTGAATGGATACAGAAAAATCCCGTTGTAGGCACTAAACTAAATGCAGTCAACAGCAATGTTTCATTAAAGCCTATAAAGGAAAAAGAGGTTTTCAGTATGAGTGAGGCTAAGGAATTCATAAGACGGCTTGATGCGCTGCCTGAGGATATGAATTACAGGCGCATACCTTTAAAGTTTATGCTTCTTACCGGTGTTCGTATAGCTGAAATGAACGGGCTTCGGTGGAGTGATATTGACTACGAAAACAGGGTCGTTCACATAAGGCGCAACCGTTTATATGCCAAAGCTCTCGGTTACTATGAAAAAGACCCGAAAACGAAAAATTCGATAAGAGATATACCGCTTCCGGATGCACTTATAAAGGACCTTTTAGAGTTTGAAAAATGGTTCAGGCTCGCAGATGACGATTTTGATATAAAGAAAGACGAATATTACGTTGCGTCAAATATATATAGACAGCCCGTAGGAGAGTCTACTGTTACCCAGTGGTTAAAGAAATACGAAAAGGAATGGGGCGCAAAGG
>JAZRDX010000104.1:0-8323 GCA_045660565.1 Eubacteriales bacterium | reverse complement strand
TACCATATCCTGGAAAACTATCATTCCGTGTTTATCGCAGTAATAATAAAACAGCTCGGGTTCGATTTTTATATGTTTTCGGAGGGTGTTGAAGCCGAGAGACTTTGCGGTAAGTATATCGTTTTCATAGCATTTCGGGGAGGCAGGGGTGTATATTCCGTCGCTGAAATACCCTTGATCGAGCAGGGCGTGGAAGAAATACGGTTTTCCGTTAAGACATAACCTCGGTATACCGTTGAAGGCTTCCGTTGTAAGCGATCTGAGGGCAAAATAAGAGCTTACGGTGTCAGATTCGGTGCAAAGCGTAAAGTCATAAAGGTAAGGGGATTCAGGCGACCATAAACGCGGATTTTCGAGTTTAATAAGCCCCTGACCGTCTGTAAGCGAGGCGATAATCTCTCCGCTCGGCGTATTAACGGTTATTTCGCCGGTACTTACACCCTCTGCGGTGATGTGTGCGTAGTCCGCGCCTGTTTCTACGTGCAGGCTTTTTACATAGCTTTCGGGTACGCTTTCAAGCCATACGCTCTGCCATATGCCGCTTATCGGGGTATACCACATTCCGCCGCGATCGTATCTTTGTTTTCCGTAGGGGAGAAGCTTGGTTTTATTTTCATCGGTTACGTGTACAGTTAAAAGATTTTCGTCCTTTAAATGAGCGGTGATATCAAAGGAAAAGGGAAGATATCCGCCGACATGCTCTCCGATAAGGGTGCCGTTCAGAAACACCTTTGCTGCCGAGTCGACTGCTCCGAAATGCAGAATAACTCTCTCGTTTATAAAGCCCGTGGGCAGAGAAAAGCTTTTTTCGTATTCAAGGCGCGTCTTTTTACCCATTGAACGGCAGATGCCCGAAAGCAGCGATTCGGGGGCAAACGGAACGGTTATGACTTCCTTTTCTCCGCCGTTGCATTTTATATTCCACTTACCGTTAAGAGAAAAGAAGGAATCCCGTCTGAGCTGCGGTCGCGGATATTCGCTCCAAGGGGTTTGGCTCAGCTTTTCGCCTTCTTCGGTATAAAGATGTACAAGTCTTTGTTTTTTCATTTTTTAGTTTCCTTAAGCTGTGAAATTTTAAACTACCCGTTAAAAAAATCGTAAACGCGTTTGTTGAAGTCCTTGGCTTCCTCGTAGGCGGCATGTCCAAGCCCGTCGTACATATATATCTGACAGCCGAGCTTTTCAGCGATTTCGCGCGAAGCGTCAGCGCCTACTATCTTATCCTCGGCGCCGCCGATTACAAGTGTTGGACACTGTATCTTTTCAAGCTCGTCATAGGTGTCGCAGGTAAGACATGAGCGCGCAAGACTTATAAAACGCTGTACGTCCTTTGGCTTTTGTAAAAGGGTAAGCAGGGGCAGCAGCGGCTTATAACGCTTCAGATACGCGGCCGAATACATCTTTTCCGCCATATCGCGGGTAAGCTTTTTCCATTCCCTTGCCGTTGCCATTTCCGTCCATGAGTTAATTGCGTTTATAACCGTTTCGTTATTTCTTGAAAGCGTAACAGCAAGAACAAGACTGCGTACAAGGTCGGGACGGTCTATCGCTATCCTTTGTGCTATCATACCGCCCTCGGATACACCTAAAACGTCGGCGTTTTTAAGATTTAACTTATCCATTGCCTCGACAGTGTCTGCGGCAAAATCGCGTACCGTTATATTTTCGTCCACCGTTTCTCTGCGGTCAAATAGATACACGGTGTATTTCTTTGCGAAAATACGGTACATATAGGCAAGAGGCAGAGCCATACCCTTAATGCTTCGTGTATTAAGCCCTTGTATCATAATAAGCGTCTTTTCACCCTTGCCAAAGGAAATATAGCGTAGCTTTTTGCCTTCAAGCTCTAAGACGCTTTCTTTTGCGTTATACGGCATTTGAAATATCCTTTCTTACCGAAAGCTTATTTTGCTGCTTTAACCGTCATCTTCCGTACAGCTTTTTTCTTTGTTTATAGCTTCTAAGTAACCTGCGGTTATAACACCGGAAGGAAGCGCGATAATTGCGATACCGAAAATAGAGGAAATCATGGTTACTATTCGTCCTACCGTCGTAATGGGATAAATATCTCCGTATCCTACTGTTGTAAGCGATATAGTTGCCCAGTATATAGCATCAAAAAAGGTGCTGAAGGATTCCGGCTCAACGTTATAAATTATAAGTGCTGATATAAATATGTATGCTATCGCTAACGTTGCAACGGCAGATAAAACTCTTTTTTGCTTATGGAATACATTTGCGATAATAACGAAGCTTTTTGAATATCTTAAGAATTTAAATGCGCGGAACACCTTAAAGGTTCTAAGTAATCTGATAAGTCTGAAAAATCTCAGTCCGTCTTTGAAAAACGTTACCCACGGTAGTATTGAAATAAGGTCAACGAGCGCCATAGGTGTAGTCGGGTATATAAAAAATGATTTTTTTCCTCTTTTTATTTTAAGGTCAGACGTTAAAAGCCTTAAAATGTAATCTACCACGAAAATGCCGACTGTTACGTATTCAAACCAGTAAAAAAGAGCGGAAGTTTCCTTGAACGCAAGCGGAATAAGACTGATAATGATTGTTACCATCATAAAGAAGTCGTATATCTTGCTTAGTGTATTACCCTCATCAGCGGGTTCGATTATTTCGTAAAGTTTTTCTCTCATAAATCAGTTCCTACATTTTCATTAGAATTTTTTATAATCTTTAATCGTTATTATAGCACAAAAGCTTGTAAAAGTAAATAGATAGGTTTAAGTTTTTAATATTAAATCAGATATAGCTTTTAAAATTAAATCTTACACCGGTATTAACATGATTTAGAATGGGAAAAAAGGAAAACGGCGGAATAAAGCTTCCCGCCGTACAGTTAAATATTTTCAGAAAACGGATGTGTTATTTAATCCACCATTCAGGGGTTATCTCGCCTAAAGTTACGGTGCGTCCGGTAGCATAGTCAAGCATTATTTCGATACCGTGATATTTTCCCGGCATAAGCTGAACCATAAGCTCCCGACAAGCTCCACACGGTGCTCCGCAGGAGCCGTCGGGCATTATGCAGAGAACCTTGTCGATTTCCTGCTCTCCACTGGTTATCATATTAAAAATAGCGTTTCTCTCGGCGCATATTCCGAGGGTGGAGCAGGTGTCAATGCACACACCCATGTATATCTTACCCGATTTTGAGCGAATGGCGGCAGAAACCTCTCCGCAGGTAACGTATTCCGAAATTCTGCGTTCATTTAAGACAGCTTTTGCCGCCTCATACATATCCGTCCATATTTTTTCCATAAATCTCTCCTTGTATAAAATTAACTGTCAGATTACACGTTACAAAAACTTGTTTTTTAGTAAATATAAGCTCTTGTAAATACGCCGATTAAAAGAAGTATAACTCCTGCTATCCTTACCCAAAGTAATGTTTTTTTAGAAATTTCCGTGCCTTTAGGCAGTACGGGGTGTACGATAAACAGTAGGCCGCAAATAACGAAGCCCACGCTTCTGTAAATCCAGTGCTTCAGAACGGTGCTGAGTATATTTGCCAAAAGTATGATAAAAACAGAAATAATAATCTGTGCTTTATAAGTTAATTTCATAAAGTTACTCCCCCTTTGTCAAACTGGAATTTACTTGCTTTGTTTATTGCCATTTTCTTTGTTTTTATATGTTCTGTAGCCTGCCAAACAAGCCAAAGCAATCACCATAGGAATGGCTGCATAACCGGCATTTGCTGTTCCGTTGGAGGTTAGAACATAGATAGCGCCAACAAATGTCAGAATGATAAAGACGGTTGATAATATCAACAATAACTTTTTCATATAATTTCACTCCTTTGTCAATTTAACGTTTGTTAGAATTATATTTGATTCCCGCGTAAATTTCAAAAGCAATTCCCACGGCAAAGCCTACCGCAAAAGCGATAAAGCTGAGAGGGGAGTCGGTAATTCCTATAATTACAGCGGTTGCCACTATTCCTATGCCGACGGAAGCTATCCCGATACCCGATAGCTTACAAAACGCCTTTTTGTCCTTTTCGGAAACCTTGTTATAGTGATAATCGTGAAGGAGGGTGATTTTCTCCTTTTTCCACAGCATAATGCCAACAACAATGAAAACAATTCCGATTATTCCCAAAATGATCGCTGCTACCATAAAAGCTTCCTCCTGTATTAATGATGATTAAGTAGTTAAAAAAATACTACCCGTTGTCGAGAGTTCCCATGTTTCGTCGTAAAAGCCTTAGGTATTGCTCATACATCAACACAGGAAGGCTTCCGTTTGTTTTCTCTGACGCTTTTTCCTTACTTATTTCCCTTAAATTGTAGTCGTGTTTAACGTTTGAAAACGATAAATTACAATCTACCCATTCTTTGCGGGGAGGAATATACATAACGAAAAACTCCGTATTCTTTTCGTATGCAAGAAGTATGTTATTCTTACAGTCCTCGTAATATTTCAGATTTTCCATAATAATCTCCGTTAATTTGCCGAATTTACATAAAAATCGTAGAAGCATTTAACGCTGTTATGCTCGATAAACAGGGATTTGTCAAATTAAAAAATCCCCTTATTATATTTGAACATAGCGTAAAACGTAAGGCAAAAGCCGGCTACAAGACCAACCCCGACAATAATATATGCTATAATTTCATATATGTTTTTCTGCAAAACGGTACCGATAATGCTTAGTCCTCCGGCTAAAATCATTGATGCGCCAATGATTATCATTCCGAGACCGACAAGCTTTCCAAATGGGATTTTATCCTCTTCGGACACACGCTTTCTGTGGTAAGAGTGGAGCATTGAGACGTTGCCCATTCTGTTAAAGATTCCTATGATTATACATGCTATGCCGAGTGCGGCAACAACGATTCCTTCCATAAGTTCTTTCCTCCGTTATTTTTTAAACAGTTTTATTATACCATAAATTTCATCAAAAGTAAATAGTACGGTATTTTTTTATAAATAATTCCGCTATTCCTTCGTAGGGCGGGGGGCTTGCTCCCGCCGTGAAAATCCATGATCAAAAACGGCGGTACCAAGGCACCGACCTACAAAACACAAAAAGCTCTGCGCAAGCAGAGCTTTTGTATACGTGCATTTACCGCGTGTTTTTGTGCGATATCGTGAACATCGTGAGTATCGTCCGAGAAAGTGTTGCACCAAAAATCAACGCCTGTTCAGATAGACAAATTGGAATTTGTTTAATTGCTTTGTGCAATCCACTTTTTTGCAAATCTAAGCAAAGCTTCTGATGCTTGAGAAAAGTCAACCGTTCCATCGGTTTTCAAATTCAAAAAGGTATTGACGATAGCCTGCTCATCGGGACAAGCAACCAATAGCAGTTCTTTTTGATGTTTGATATATTTTCCTGTCTGCATGAAGACGATCGCCTGCACAACGAAAGAGGAGGATTTATATAGCCCACGCAAAATCTCAATGCTCTTTTCGTGCAACATATTATGCACACAGCCATGATAGATATTGCAAGCACCGATCTTGATCGCTCTGTTGACAGCCGTTTCATCAATTTTCGTCAGCAACTCATCAAGGCTTCCTTTTATCGGGGTTGTATCATAATAAAACTGAAAAAGATCGGAAGGCTCCCAATTAAGAAGCTCACTTTTGCCCGACAAAAATCCGCAGATCAGCTCTCGGTGCGGCAAAGTGCCAAGCATTGCATTGTAGTCTTGAATATCCGATGCATATAACTCGTCAAGTATCACAACAATATCAATATCGCTCGTATTACGAGCTTCACCTCGACCGTAGCTACCCTGCAATCCAACAAACCATACGCGGTCTCTAAAAGTCTCATTTAATGTCTGTAAGAAGTTTTGCATCCAAGTAGTAATATCTATCATTTAAATCTCCTCGTCAAATTCAAGTTTATCGATTAGTTAGATTATACCATAAAAACGGCAAAAAGTAAATAGGACGGTAGGTTTTTATAAATAATTCGGCGATTTCTTCGTAGGGCGGGGGCTTGCTCCCGCCGTGAAAATTCATGATCAAAAACGGCGGCACCAAGGCACCGCCCTACAAAACACAAAAAGCCCTGCGTAAGCAGAGCTTTTGTATATAAGAAATAATAACTTATCTCTTGGAGAACTGAGGTGCGCGACGAGCTGCCTTGAGTCCGTACTTCTTTCTTTCCTTCATACGAGGGTCGCGGGTAAGGAAGCCTGCCTTCTTGAGAGCGGGACGGTAGGTCTCGTCAGCCTGAAGAAGAGCCTTTGCAAGGCCGTGGCGGATTGCGCCTGCCTGACCGGAGATACCTCCGCCGGTTACGGTGCAAACGATGTCGAACTTACCAACGGTGTCGGTAACTTCATAGGGCTGGTTTACGATGAGCTTAAGGGTTTCAAGTCCGAAATAGTCGTCGATATCACGCTTGTTGATGGTGATGGAGCCGGTTCCGGGATATACTCTTACTCTTGCGATGGATTTCTTTCTTCTGCCTGTTCCGTAGAAATAAGGCTTTGCACTTGTATACATATCGTTATATCTCCTTTACATTAAAGTATTTCGGGCTTCTGAGCCTGATGATTGTGCTCAGCGCCGCGGTAGACATGAAGTCTCGTAAAGGACTTAGCGCCGATAGAGTTCTTCGGGAGCATTCCCTTAACCGCAAGCTCAAGAGCAAGCTCGGGACGCTTCTCCATAAGAGTTTTGTACTGAACCTCTTTGAGGCCGCCGATGTAACCGGAATGGTGGCGATAGTATTTCTGCTCAAGCTTCTTTCCGGTGAGTACTGCCTTCTCGGCGTTGATTATGATTACGTAGCTTCCGCAGTCAACGTGGGGAGTGTAATCAGCACGGTTTTTACCGTTAAGTATTACTGCAGCTTCAGCGGCTGTTTTTCCGAGCGGCTTGCCTGCTGCATCAATAACGTACCATTTGCGTTCAATGGTCTCTGCTTTTGCCATATAAGTGGACATTTGCTTTTCCTCCGTATTTTTGGTTTTTATTCACGAAATGAATTATAACATAAATCGAAGTAAATGTCAATACGTTTTTAAAAGAAATTTTCGAAAAAACAATTTTATTTTGAAACATCTCGTTAATGCTCTTTTTATCTCGTTTTATCTCGTTTTTCCTCATTTTGGTTTTACGTATTTTCTAAATGTTTTCATTGACTTTTGATTAGCTTTGTGATATAATATTTTTTATTGAGCGTTTTATAAGAAAAGGAGGGGAGAGAAGTGGCTTTCGCAGGCGCGCAAAGAAAAGAAGCTGTAAGGCTTCAGCCATATAATCCGGAATGGGCGGAAACCGGTGAGCTTATAAAAAAAGAAATGCTTTCGGTTTTTTCTGATCTTGCAATAGAAATCCAACATATCGGAAGCACCGCGGTTCCGGGACTTAAGGCTCGCCCCATTATTGATATAGCGGTTGCGGTCAGAGATTTTAAGGACGTCCACCGGTTTTACGATGCTCTTAACGAGCTTGGTTATCACCACAAGGCGGAATCCGATTCGGAAAACCAGATTTTTCTCTACTCTCAAAAGAACAGATTTAACGTTTACGTTCACATCGTTATACACGGTAAAACCCTTTGGAACTCTTACGTCGCATTTTGCGAATGTCTGAAAAAAGACGCCGAGGTATGTAAAAAGTACGAAGAGCTTAAGGAATCACTTGCCACGAGATACGCGTTTGACAGACGCGCGTACAGCTCAGGTAAATCGGAGTTTGTTCGCCGTGTGCTACGTACAAAATGCGATATTAAGGAGCGCTCCTGCGGCGCGGTCGTATGGCGTATGAGAGGCGGACGCCGCCATTATATAATTATACAGAACCGTTCGGGACATAACGGATTCCCGAAGGGACACATGGAGTACGGCGAAACCGAGCCTGAAACGGCTGAACGCGAGATCCTTGAGGAGACCAGCCTCAAGGTAACGCTTGACACCTCGTTCAGAGCGGAGTACCGTTATCTTGTTGACGGATATATCCATAAAAGTACACTGTATTTCCTCGCAAATTATTCCGACGGAACCTTCCGTCCGCAAAAGGGCGAGGTTTACGGAATCTGGCTTCTTCCTTTCGAGGAAGCCCTTGAACAGCTTGACTACGAGCAGGACAGAAGAGTACTTCGTCTTGCGGAGAAACGCCTTGCTCACGACGAGGCGGAGAAGAACCGGAGAGCCTCCGGAGGCGTATAGCCGTGATGTAATGTTAGCAAAATCAAAGCAGTTTTGCATAGATTTAGGTGGAACACGGCGGCACCAATGCGCCGCCGTGTGAAAATACAAAAGAGACGCAAACCAAACGGCTTGCGTCTCTTTTGTTTGTCATACCCGGCTGCCTGCCGCTCTCGTTCAGCGGCAAGCAGGGG
>JAZRDX010000103.1:0-3147 GCA_045660565.1 Eubacteriales bacterium | reverse complement strand
ATATATTTTTTTAGCTTAAGACTTAAAAAATAAGCAAAAATAACCGACAAAATATCCTTTAAAATAAATGGCAGTGATACGGTCAGAAAGGAAACCGTAAACGGTACCGCCGCTATCGACGTGTACTGCATAATGCCGCATAAATGACAGAGTAAAACACCTATAAATCCAAATAAAACGGAAAAAGTCTTACCGTGTTTTTGCCATTTAAAGTGGCAGGAAAGCCCGGTAAAAATTGAGAGAAGCAGCAGCCCAAGCAAAAAACCGCCGATGGGACTTGCGAAAATAAAATGGATTCCGCCCTTAAAATGACTGAAAACGGGAACACCGAGTGCACCAAGGGAGAGATAGAGAAGAGTGGAGATAAAGCCGTATTTCAGACCTAAAATATATCCGCATAACGCAACGGCAAAGGTCTGGAGCGTTATCGGCACCCCAAACGGCGTAGGAACAGCAATTTGCGCGGCGGCGGCGGTAACCGCAGTCATAAGACCGCAAAGCGTCATATATTTTATTTTACTGTTTTTCATTTAGCTTAATTCTGACCTCGCCGTATGAGAGAGTGAGGTTTTCTCCGTTTTCTGTTTTTACCTCTAAAGCACAGTCGTCGGTAAGAGACAAAACCCTTCCGCTGTTTACCTTTTTATCATTTACCATTATATCCACGTCTTTTCCTATTACTAAAGAGCGTTCTCTATATTTATTTACAAAGGAAAAATCGCCGTTTCCGATAAGCCCGTAATAGTAGTCAAGCCTGTTGAGAATTTCCGCAACAAGACGCGTTTTTAGCCTTATAAGATTAAGCGGTTTTTTACTGTATAACGCACCCGCAACGCCGTGTAGATCGCTCGGAAATCCGTTTGCATAAACATTTATACCTATTCCGAGCGTAATAAAATCATATCCGTCGTTACTTTCATTAAAGGAGGCTTCCGTAAGTATTCCAGAAACCTTAAGTCCTCCGTGAAAAACGTCGTTTACCCATTTAATCTCTGTTTTTTTACCCGTTACCTTTTCGGTAGCCTCGGACACGGCCACGGCGGCAGAGGTAGTTATATGGACAAGCTTTTTCGGCGAAAGAGACGGAGCGCTGACGGAAGGGCGTAAAAGAACGCTCATATAAATGCCGGAGCCGGAAGGGGAGAAAAAGCTGCGTCCCTCCCTGCCTCTGCCGCCGCTTTGAGAGTCGGCGATCAAAACCAAGCCGTCCTCGGCACCGTGAGCGGCAAAATCCTTAAGCGTGTCCTGTGTTGAGCGCAGGGCGGGAAAGCAGATAATATTGTAGCGTGCCTTAGAGCTCAGACGTTTTAAAATATTTTTCTTTTTAATCTGTGGCTGAGATTCCTTGTTACGAAAAATCACGTATTTTCTCCGTTTAAAAATTAATTTTTGCTGTAGAATAATTATAGTATATTTTTCCGTCCTTGTCAAGTGTTTAAGGTACCGTGTTTCAAAGCGATTTTTTTAGTGGAATATCTATATTTTTGTAAGAAAATGTTAATATTTTCCCTGTTTTCTATTGACAAAATTTATAAAATATGTTATACTTCAGTTATCAACGTTATGCCAAATGAAGTCTCCCGAAAACTCGTTTTTAAGGGGGCTTTTAAGGTTTAATGCTGAAAAAAATAAAAAAAGGAGACAAAAAATGTCAGATTTTCTCAACAAAACGTTTAAGCTTGAAGAAAAAGGCACCAATGTAAGAACTGAATTCCGTGCGGGACTTACCACGTTTATGGCCATGGTTTATATACTCATGGTAAACGCAGGAATGTTCTCCGATCCCTTTGGAAACGGTGCAAACGTTCTCGGTGTTTCCTATGAGGCAATGTACATTACGACCGCAATTTCCGCTATTATAGGTACGGTTCTTATAGGTCTTCTCGCAGGCTTACCCCTTGCACAGGCACCCGGTATGGGACTTAACGCATTCTTCGTATATACCGTTTGCGTCGGCGCCGGATTTACGTTTGCTAATGCGCTCACTCTTATTCTCATTGAAGGTATCGTATTTATCATTCTCACCATAACCGGTCTTCGAAAGATTATATTCGATGCTATTCCTTCCGTAGTTAAAAAGGCAATACCCGCAGGTATCGGTCTTTTCATTGCGTTTATAGGACTTCAGGGTGCAAAGCTTGTTATTGCTAAGGAATCAACTCTCGTTACACTCGCTTCGTTTAACATTCTTTCAGACGGCTTTGTTTGGAAAAACACAATGCCTATTCTTGTTGCACTTATTACTTTTATACTCATTGCTATTTTAGCAAAGAAGAATGTAAAAGGTGCGGTTGTTTACGGTATTCTCGGTGGCACGGCACTGTATTACCTTTGGGGACTGACTGTTCCAAACTTTTATGCAGAGCTTGGTATAACTATGTCCAACCCATTCACAGCTTTTGCTAAATTTGGAACCGAAACCTTTGGTAAGGTATTTACAGAGGGCTTTGATTACTCTGCATATCTTGCAAAAGAAGGAAATAGCGCTACAAGTCTTATCATAGTTATTGTAACTTCTGCTCTTGCATTTTGTCTTGTCGATATGTTTGATACCATGGGAACTCTCTACGGCGCTTGCGCTCGCGGAAATCTTCTTGTTGAGAGAGAAGACGGCGAGAAGGAAGTTCCGAACATGGAAAAGGCAATGCTTGCAGACGCTATTGCAACTACCGCCGGTTCGGTTCTCGGCACCTCCACTGTTACCACTTTCGTTGAATCCAGCGCCGGTACGGCTGAAGGCGGAAAAACGGGACTTACTTCAATATTTACCGCATTATTATTTACAGTAGCGATGTTTCTTACCCCTGTCGCGAAGCTTATTCCGGGTGTCGCAACCTATGCTGCTTTAATATACGTAGGTGTTCTTATGATGTCTTGTGTTAAGGATATTGATTGGCATGATATAGGATCTGCGCTTCCTGCCTTCCTTACAATAGCTTTAATGCCGTTCACATATAATATATCCTACGGTATTGCAGCGGGTATTATTTCTTACATTCTTCTTAATATTGTTGACGTGTTCAATAAGAAAGAAGAAAAGAAGATAAGCATTGCAACCTATGTAATTGCAATTCTCTTTATCGTAATGTTTATGATTTCTAACTAAAGCATAAAGAAAAACTACTAATAAGCCACCTATTATCTGAG
>JAZRDX010000102.1:0-8733 GCA_045660565.1 Eubacteriales bacterium | reverse complement strand
GACCGTCGAGGACGCCGCTCCCTACAAATAATCACCAAAGCTTTCGATAAACCTCGACTTAGCGACGATAGGTGTGTACACTCAAACATTACCGTCGCCATTTGTCAGCGGGGACTCCCTGCCGCTTGCCTGCCGGGTGCTGCACGATCGGACCGTCGAGGACGCCGCTCCCTACAAATAATCACCAAAGCTTTCGATAAACCTCGACTTAGCGACGATAGGTGTGTACACTCAAACATTACCGTCGCCATTTGTCAGCGGGGACTCCCCGCGGAAACGTCGGTATAAACACCCTCTATTTCACTTTCCGGGACTTCGAGACTGAGATATAAAAGAAAGGGTACGGGGTTACCCCCACTCAGCGAAAAGGTAAGCGAGCTTGAATAACTTCCCTCGTCCCACGGCAAGGGGAAGCTCTCCGTTTTCGTGCATTTGAGTCCACAGAGAGACGCCGCTCCAAGAACCTTAAGAGACGCCTTTTCCTGCGGTCCGCCTACCGTTATTTTCAGATATTCATGCAAAGCCTTTCCGTGGAAAAGTCCGTCGGTATTCATTTTCATAGCGTTTTTGGCGAGAAGCGCAAACCTCGTGGTGCTTTGCATAGCCGCATCGGTTACAACCGAACACGTAAGAACGGGTTTCAGCTCATATTTCGATATAAGTCTGCGAAAGCCGGAGAGAACACCCTCCTCGGAGCTTTCGTAAGGCAAAATACAGTACCCTGCCCGTCCGTAATAGACCTCCTCGCACACCGCGGTAAAGCTTGACGGATACAAAACAGACGCTCCGCTTATACCTTTGCTGAAAACGGAATATGCCGCGTCGGAGTAAGAGTTTCTCATATACGCTATTTTTGAGTTTTCCGGCTCGCCCTCGTCGTAAAGGAAGTCGGAAACGGAGATAGGGCACCCCGCCTCCGCTCTTTTCCGACAAAAAGCGGTAAGAAGATACACCGAAGCAAGTCTTTCCGTTTCCGTTCTGAACGAGGAAACAAAGGAAGCCGTTTCGGGCGGCGTTTCGGACGGATCCGACTGCTCAAAGCAAAGGCTGTCGCGCGCTTCGGTATACGCGCTTAAAAACGCGTCGTTCTGAATAACGCCGTCCTTTAAAAATCCACCCTCTACGCCTTCACCGTAGAGGAGCGCATCGGCAATTCCATCTGCCACCGACAAAAAAACCTCTGCGGCAAGAGAGAGTTTATTTTTCTGTCTTGCCGCATTCTCAAAATCATTTCTCATAATTTTTCCGTTATTATTGTTAACATCGTTTTCGTGCTTATAGGTGCTTCCCGGTTAACAACACTTGGTGTGTCTTTTGCGGACGTCCAATGGTCGCCCCTACAAATAACCGCCACAATTCCCTCTAAATCTTAACTTAGCGGCAGGCAACCGCCTGCACGGTTTACGGGAGAGCAAACCCCTCACGTACAAACAATTGCCAAAATTTCCTTAAAACCTTGGCTTTGCGACGCTTGGCGGGAGGATAATATCCTCCCCTACAAGTATTTTAAATTTTTAGCACAACCTTGGCTTAGCGACGATAGGTGTGATTACTCAAACATCACCGTCGCCAAACGCCTCCGGGTGCTTACCCGGCCGTCGCCATATGCCTGCGGGTGCTACCCACCCAGGGGTTAAAAGGAGTTTTCAAGCATTCCGAAGCTCTCGGAAAGGAAGGATTTAAGCTCCTCTGCCGTAAGTCTGCGCTGACTTAAAACGGTAAGAGTGTAAAGCTGCTTTGCTACCCTCTCGTCCGGCTTTTCGATAAGCTTCTTTATAAGCGCGCTTTCGCTGTTAAGAATCAGCGTCGCCTCCGCCATAGAAGGCGCGTCCATACCGCCGCCACCCATAGCGTACATCTTCATCATATCGTCAAAGCGTCTCGACTCCTCCGAAACGTTAAGTATCGCGGGAACACTCGCGTCCTTAAGAGACTCGAATACCACGCCAAGCTTTTCGTTTCCGCTTACCTTCTTGAACAGCTCGGTAAGCTCTGTGCTTTCAACCTTCTCGCCGTCGCCCTTGAGTGCCGAGGCTATCTCCGCGTCAATTCTTACGAATTTAACGTTCTTATCCTGCTCGATAACCGTTATAAACTGCGTGTCCATTATCTTATCAAGCACGACAACCTCAATTTCCGCCGTATCAAACATCGCGAGATACTGCGCCTGAGAAGTGGCATCGCTGGTGTAGTAAACAACGTTTTCGTGCTTTGCCTTAGCGTTTTCAAGATACTCGTCAACCGTTACCGCTTTTCCGTCGGTCTTTTCGAAAAGAAGCGAGCCCTTTACTCTGTCGTAGAACTTTCTGTCGCGCAGACATGCGTACTCCGCGAACAGCTTGATGTCCTTCCACAGCTTTTCGTATTTTTCACGCTCGGTGTTCATAAGGGAGTTAAGCTTGTCGGTTACCTTTTTAACGATGTGCGCCGTAATCTTGGAAACGTATCCGTTATTCTGAAGATAGCTTCTCGAAACGTTAAGCGGCATATCGGGGCAGTCAAGAACACCCTTAAGCATCAGCATATACTCCGGAATAACCTCTTTGATGTTATCCGCAACGAATACCTGATTGTAGTAAAGCTTAACCTGTCCCTCCATGTTGTCATATTCGTGGTTAAGTCTCGGGAAATAAAGTATTCCCTTGAAGTTAAGCGGATAGTCCGCGTTTATGTGGATATAGAAAAGCGGCTCCTTGTAGTCGTTAAATACCTTTTGGTAAAACTCCTTATACTCCTCCTCGGTGCAGTCGGAGGGATTCTTAAGCCAAAGGGGACAGGTGTCGTTTATCGGCTTTACCTCTATCTCCTTTTCTTCCTCTCCGTCCTTTTTCTCCGCCTTCTTCTTTTCCGCTTCAGCCTCTGCCTCCGCACTCTCGAAGTATATCTCTACCGGCATAAAGGCGCAGTATTTATTCAGTATATCCTTAAGCTTGTAATCGGAAAGGTACTCCTCATTGTCTGCGTTAACGTGAAGAACAATGTCGGTTCCGCGGCTTTCCTTTTCCGCTGCGGAGAACTCGTACTCGCCCGCATCCTGACAAACCCATTTTACAGCAGGCTCTCCGCGGAAGGAACGGCTTATTACGTCAACGGTATCGGCAACCATAAACGCGGAATAAAATCCGAGACCGAAATGACCTATAATACCGCCCGATGCCTCCTTACCCTCATACTTTTCTATAAATTCAAGAGCACCCGAAAGCGCTATCTGGCAAATGTATTTTTTTATCTCCTCCGCGCTCATACCGATACCGTTATCGGAAACGGTTATGGTTTTAAGCGCCTTGTCAACTCTTACGGTAATCTTATAAGGCTCACCCGTGTCCTCCGCTTCGGAAAGGGAAACAAGTCTTTTATGCTTTGTAACCGCATCGCAGGCGTTGGAAACAAGCTCTCTTAAAAATATCTCCTTTTCGGAATAAAGCCACTGCTTTATAACCGGGAAAATATGCTCTGTGCTGACGGAAACTCCGCCCTTTTCGTTTTTGATCTCTTCCATTTTGTCCTACCTCTTTTTGTTAATTTGCCTCGGGACTCATCCGTTTTCCGCAGAAAACAACACGTCCCCTTTTTACCAATTATACCCTTTTATTATTGCAAAAGTTTATATTTTTATTAACAACAGTTTAAACATGCGCGAAAAATATTTAAGTTTTTCGCGCATACGCTAAATATAATAAAAATAATCGGTAAACCCCTTGCATTTTTTACCGAAATTTGATATAATGATTGTAATTATGTTATCTTATTTGAAAGGAAGATACGTTATGAAAGCAACCGAACTTAAAATAAAGATCGAGGCAGGGGAGCTTGACTCTACCCTTTCACACCTCTACGGAAGCGACAAGGTAATAAGCGAAAGAGCGAGATACGCGGAAGCCGTTTCCGAATTTATCTCTCTTTACGGAGACGTCGAGGTCTCTCTCTTTTCCGTTCCCGGCAGAAGCGAGATTTCGGGTAACCACACCGACCACAACCACGGCTGCGTGCTTGCCGCGGGTATAAATCTTGATATTATCGCGGTTGCGGCTAAGACCGACAGCGGCGAAATAAAAATAAAATCCAAGGGCTTCCCCGAGGACAGAATAGACATTTCAAAGCTCTCTCCCGACGATTACGAGAATTACGGCTCCGCTGCAATAATCGCGGGTATCTGCGACGGCTTTGCAAAGAGAGGCTTCAAGATCGGAGGCTTTTCCGCATATACGACGTCAAACGTTTTAAAGGGCTCGGGAATCTCCTCGTCCGCGGCGTTTGAGGTTCAGGTATGCAACGTACTTAACCATTTCTACAACGGCGGAGCGATAGACGCTCCCGAGCTTGCAAAGATTTCGCAGTATGCCGAAAACGTATTCTTCGGTAAGCCGAGCGGACTTATGGACCAGACCGCCTGCGCCTGCGGAGGCTTCGTTGCCATTGATTTCGCGGATCCCACCGCTCCCATTATCGAAAAGCTTGATTTCAGCCTTTCCGACGCAGGCTACTGCCTCTGCATAGTTAACACGGGCGGAAACCACGCCGATCTTAACGACGATTACGCATCGGTTCCCGCGGATATGAAGAACCTCGCTTCCCATTTCGGCAAAAACGTTCTTCGCGGAATAACCTACGACGAGGTTCTTGCAAAGCTCCCTGAGCTTCGTGAAAAGGTAGGCGACCGCGCTATAATGAGAGGACTTCACTTTATCGAGGAAAACGACAGAGTCGCGGCACAGAAGCAGGCGCTTAAGGACGGAGACGTAAAGTCGTTCCTCAGCGGCGTACTCGCATCGGGAGACTCGTCCTTCAAGCAGCTCCAGAACGTTTATACCGTAAAGAACGTAGAGGAGCAGGGCCTTTCCCTCGCTCTTGCACTCTGTAAGCACGTTCTTGACGGCAAGGGCGGCGCATGGAGAGTACACGGCGGCGGATTTGCCGGAACTGTACAGGCATTCGTTCCCGAAAGCTTAAAGGACGAATTCAAAAAGGTTATGGACGCGGCATTCGGCGAAAACGCTTGCTCCGTTCTCAACATAAGAGCCGAGGGTGCAATAAAAACCCTCTAATTCCGGGTAGCACCCACGGGCTATAACCGGGTTGGCAGTTTTGCCTACCTCACCCAAGAGTTACTTCAAACCGCGGAATTTTGTTTGTAGGGGAGGATACCATCCTCCCGAAATCGGGCGAACGCTGTTCGCCCCTACAAATAACCACCAAAACCTTCGTAAAAACGATTTATTTTCTCTAATACCACATCCCGGCTATAACCGTGCAGGCGGTTGCCTGCCAAAAGGAAAAAGAATGAAACCGAAAAAATACAGATTTAACGAGCAAAAGAATACAGAGATCGCACCCGTGCAGTCGGAAAGCAAGAAACCGAAGCTCAAAAAAATGCTTATCATGCTTGGAATAGCTATGGTAGCGTATGCGGTTTTAAAGGTGTTTTTAGAGCTCGGCTACCTTTGGATATTCATTGTATTCGAGCTTTGCGGAGCTATACCGATAATCGTTTACGTAATAATCGTACGCGGACGAATGGGCAAGCTGCCCCGTCCCGAGGAGCTGCCCGACAGCTGGAGCGAAAACGAAAAGCTCACCTTTATCGCGACGGAAAAGCAGAGAAAAGAGGACGGAAAGATATACCTGTATATCGCGTTTCCGTTCATAGCCGCCGTTCTTATCGGCTTCGTTACCGAATTTTATATACCGATGATTTTCGGCGCCGGGTAACACCCTCCGACAAGCAAAGGAAGTTTTTGCGAAAAATTTTTTCAAAATTTTTTCGCAGTGTGGGTGCGCAACCCACGGACACGCTCTTTCTTTTTTTGCTAAGTCTTTTTTCTTTGGAGCTACTTCCTTCAAAGAAAAAAGCGAGCACAATAACATAACACCCTTTTTGAAAAAGGAAAAAACAACAATAAACAAAAAACGGAAAATTTACGGATTTAAAAATGTCAATAACCACCCCCTTTGTCTATTCTCTCGCTTCCGGTTCGAGGGCAAACTGTACCCTCGTTTCGGACGGGCGTACGCATATTCTCATCGACCTCGGCGTTTCGGTCAGATACCTTACCTCCGCGCTTAAGGAGATCGGTATTTCCCCCGAAAGCATCTCAGCGCTTTTTATCACCCACGAGCACAGCGACCACGTCGCGGGACTGAAAACCTTTGTGAAAAAATACAGCATTCCGATACATATAACAGAGCCCTCCTACCTCGCATTTATACGGGGAGGGGGTTTTGAAATACGCGATAGACTGACCGTACACGAAAGCCTTGAATTTACGGAAAAGGTCGGTAATATAACCGTGAAATCGTTACATGTACCCCACGACAGCGCTGCCTGCGTTGCTTATAAAGTAACCGGTGAGGGGCTTTCGCTCGGCATCTGCACCGACGTAGGCAAACCCGGTGATACTCTTTTTGAGTTTTTCTCCGATTGCAGAGACGTAATAACAGAGGCCAATCACGACGAAATAATGCTTAAATGCGGAATATACCCCGACAGCTTAAAATACAGAATTTTATCCGACTGCGGTCATACGTCAAACGACAGCTGCGCGGAGTTCGTGGTACGTCTTGCCAAGGCAGGGGTAAAAAACGTCCTGCTTTCGCATATCAGCCCCGAAAACAACACACCCGAGCTTGCTTTGTTCTGCGTAAAAGAGGCGCTAAAGCGGGCAGGGGTATCGCTTAACTACCTCGGAGCGGCGCCGAGACTTGAATGTATTAAATTCCCACCTACCGAGTAGCTCTCGTACCGGAGAACCTCCGCAGGCAAACAGCCATGATATATGCTCACAGTGAAAAATCAGGCAAAAACGGTTTCACAAAGTATACGGCGTAATTTTTTGGACAGTTGAGACGCCTGTCCCTACAAATAATCACCTATGTTTCGCAAAACCTTAGCTTAGCGATGTTAGGTGTGTTTACTCAAACAACACCATCGCCATTCGCCAGCGGGTGCTACCCGCAAGGAGATACTTATGCTTAACGTTAAAATAATTTGCGTCGGCGGTCTTAAGGATACCTACCTAAAGGACGCCGTAAAAGAATACGAAAAACGTCTTTCGGCTTACTGTAAGCTAACGACTGTCGAACTCAAAAGCGACGAAGGACTTCTCCCCGCGCTTAATGACAGAAGCTACAAAATCGCGCTCTGCGTAGAGGGAAAACAGCTTTCCTCCCCCGAGTTTTCAACGCTGATTGAGGACGGCGCGGTAAAGGGCGACGGTTCTGTGTCTCTAGTCATAGGCGGAGCAGACGGACTGCCGGAAAACGTCAAAGCGGCGTGCGCGTACCGTCTCTCCTTTTCAAAAATGACCTTTCCCCACCGCCTTATGCGCGTAATACTTTTAGAACAGGTATACCGTGCGCTTAACATCAGCAGCGGAGGAAAATACCACCATTAAACAGACCGAGCGGGACATCTTTTTCACACCAAATACCCTGCCTTTTTTCGGAAACGCAAAAAATATTACCGCAAACACCTCTACCCACGTATACACTTGCAAATTCATAAATACCGGAGATACAAATGAACACAGAAAACCTTGAAAAACTCACCCCTACCGTCGATTTTGCCGACGTCGCGGTCATCGGAGCGGGACACGCGGGCATAGAAGCCGCACTCGCCTCGGCAAGAATGGGACTAAGCACCATTCTTTTCACGCTCAGCCTCGACGCAATAGCCAATCTTCCCTGCAATCCCTCGATAGGGGGTACGGGAAAAGGCCATCTCGTCTTTGAAATAGACGCTCTCGGCGGCGAAATGGGTGTCGCGGCGGACAAGGTTACGCTTCAGAGCCGCACCCTTAACCTCGGAAAAGGCCCTGCGGTCCATTCAAAAAGAATCCAGGCAGACCGCTCTCTTTACCATAAGGTAATGAAGGAAACTCTGGAAAACTGCGAAAATCTCCGTATAATACAGTCGGAAATAGTCTCCGTTGAAACGGAAAACGGTTCCGTCTGCGCCGTTACCACAAAGCTTGGACTACGCTACGAGGTCAAGGCGGCGATAATATGCTCCGGAACCTATCTTTCGGGCAGAGTTATAGTAGGACAAAACGCCTACTCATCAGGCCCCGACGGCTCTCTCCCCGCAGAGGGACTGAGCGAAAGCCTTGCCGCTCTCGGAATAAAAATCCTCCGTTTTAAAACGGGAACACCTCCGAGAATACACCGAGACAGTATTGATTTTTCAAAGCTGGAGAAGCAGGACGGCGAGGAATACATTATACCGTATTCCCATAAAACGGACGAGGCAGAGCTTAATAAAACGGAGCAGATCCCCTGCTACGTCGCGTATACAAACGAAAAAACTCACGAAATAATCAGAAACAATCTTCACCGCTCCCCCCTCTATTCCGGTGTTATCAAGGGAACGGGACCGCGCTACTGTCCGAGCATAGAGGACAAGGTGGTGCGTTTTGCCGATAAACCAAGACACCAGCTTTTCGCCGAGCCGGTCGGCAAGGACACCAAGGAGATATACCTTCAGGGCTTCAGCTCGTCTCTGCCCGCCGAGGTTCAGCTCGAAATGCTCCATTCGATAGAGGGCTTTGAAAACGCAAAGGTAATGCGTTTCGCCTACGCGATAGAGTACGACTGCGCCGATCCGTCTCAGCTTCTTCCCACGCTTGAATTTAAAGCTGTAAAAGGACTTTACGGAGCGGGACAGTTCAACGGCACGTCGGGATACGAGGAAGCCGCCGCGCAGGGACTTATAGCGGGTATAAACGCCGCGCTTAAAAT
>JAZRDX010000101.1:0-5364 GCA_045660565.1 Eubacteriales bacterium | reverse complement strand
CACATATTTTCCACAGAGTTTTCCACAGAAAACGCAAAAACTCCGTAGGTTTTCCACAACCCACGGAGTTTTTATTATGCTCAATTACTATCAAAATTTACCCTTCAATACACGGACAATTTTCGCAAAGCAGACAAACGGTTAATTTCCGCAAAGCACACGAGCGTTTAAACAACCGGAGATTTACGCACACAACCTCAGCTTTTAAAAAGTTTCACGTGAAACTTTTTAAAACAAGCCTTTGCGTTCCGAAAATATATGTTTTTTCGCTTATTTCCTATAAAACCCGCGCAATCTCACCACAGAGAAAACGACGCACCGATTATTTTCATTTTACACAGCCGTTTTTTTAGAATTATATCTTAAGCTCCACACGTTTCGCTTCGTACATACGCATTTTCAATACAAAAAGGATAGGGCACAAGTCTCCCTATCCTTTTTATTATAAGCAATATTTGTCTAGTTTTATTATTTTAACTAATTACTTATTTTATAAGCTCTCCAAAGCACTTTCCGAACGCGCAAGCTGCGTTTGCTTCGTCGGTATCTATGTGCATCGCAAGGCTGAAGTTCGGGTTTACACGAACAACAACGTCGCCAAGAACCGCGGAACGCTCGCTGTCTATCTTAACGCTTACTATCTGTCCGTTTTCAACGCCGTAGGTTTCAGCATCAGCGGGAGTCATATGTATATGTCTCTTTGCTATTATAGCACCCTCGGCTACGTCTACCTCGCCGGCAGGTCCTACAAGCTTAAGTCCGGGAGTTCCCGCAACGTTTCCGCTCTCACGGAGAGGAGCGTCTATACCGAGAGTACGTGCGTCGGTGTAGGAAAGCTCGATCTGGGTAGCAGGGCGAACAGGTCCGAGAATTATAACGTTTGCTATCTCTTTCTTAGGTCCGACAAGCTTTACTCTTTCCTCACATGCGAACTGACCGGGCTGGCTGAGAGCCTTCTTAAAGGTAAGCTCGGCGCCTTCTCCGAAAAGCTTTGCAAGGTCCTCCTTAGAAAGATGAACGTGTCTTGCAGAAGTTTCAACTAATATTTTTTCCATTTTTCATGTCCCCTTGTATATTAATTTTTTTATATATTATACTATATTTATCCGAAAAAGTAAAGTCTAAAAACAATATTTCTTAAAAATTTTCAAAAATAATGAAAGGATTTGACATTTTATGGCAAATAAACACAAAGAAAACAGTTTTGCCCTCAAAAACGACGCGCAGGAACACTGTGAAAACCGCTATTTTGGTAATGAAGCCTGCGGAAAAGTCCGTTCGAACAATAAAAAAAGCGATAACTTTTTTCCGAACAACGAAAACTGCGAAAAAAATTCTTCAAGCAATGAAAACTACGCAAAATCTTCTTCGAACAATGAAAACTGCGAAAAAAATTCTTCGAACAATGAAAGCTGCGAAAATTCTTCTTCAAGCAACGAAAACCGCAGAAAAAATTCTTCGAACAATGAAAGCTACGAAAATTCTTCTTCGAGCAATGAAAACCGCGGACTCTTATCGGTTGATACAAAAAACGGCACTAACGCCTTTTTGAACAGGAAAAATGTCGAAAATAACAGTTGTACGCTAAATACAAAAAACGGCGGTTTCACCTTTTCGAACACGAAAAACTGCGGTAGCTCCTTTTCGAGCACGAAAAGCGACGGCAACAACGCCTCCGATGGGGAAAAGAACGAGACCTCTCCAGAACGTCCTGACGGGGCGGTCGAAACGAAAAAGAACGGCTTTTCACTGCGCACAATAACCGTTGTAGGTCAGATAGAAGGTCATTCGGAGCTTCCGCAAAGCCAGAAAAGCACGAAATACGAGCTGCTTATTCCACAGCTTGTTGAAATTGAGGAAAACGACGAAATCGACGCGCTTCTTCTTATATTAAACACCGTCGGCGGCGACGTTGAGGCAGGTCTTGCTCTTTCCGAGCTTATCAGCGGCATGAAAAAACCGACCGCCTCCATCGTTCTTGGCGGCGGTCATTCCATCGGCGTTCCTCTTGCGGTAAGTGCTAAGCGTTCGTTTATCGTCCCTACCGCGACCATGACTCTGCATCCGGTACGGGTAACAGGGCTCGTCCTCGGCGCTCCGCAGAGCTTCGTTCAGCTCAGCCGTATGCAGGAGAGGATAATTTCCTTCGTTTCGGGGCACAGTAACATCTCCTCGGACAGGCTTCGCGAGCTTATGTTAAGCAACGACGAAATGACAACCGACCTCGGAACGATACTTGACGGAAAAGCCGCGGTAAGCGAGGGGCTTATCGATCAGATCGGCAGTCTTTCCGACGCTACGGAATATCTTAAATCAACGGTTAAAGGGCAACGCTAAAGCCTATCTGCCTTCGGCTGCTACGGTTAACTTTATGATTTTATTTATATCGTCGTCGTTTGCAGCCTTATTGCGTCTTATTTCTCCGCATCTTGCGCACCTACTGATTATGACGTAACCCTTCTTAGGATCTATCTCGACACGCCTCGGCTCAAGTAGGCCGCCGCAGTCGGACGCTCTGTCTCCGGGGTTTACGTCAAGGTGTAGTGAAAATAAACAAAAGGGGCAGTGATTCCTCGACGTATAGCCGAGCGGGCTCACCTCTTTCCCACAATTTGCGCATATAAAGCCACTGTCATTTTTTCTGAATTTTTTATCTTCCATTACTTTTTTCCCTATTTTTCTATTAAAATTATGATATTTCCGTCAAATTGAACAAAAAAGAGCGTAACCGCCATAGGGCGGGTAATGTTAACATTTTTGTAAAGAAAAAGCCGTTTTGTGGATATAAATTTTTGATAATATACAAGAGCGCCACTTTTAAGGCATTATTTATTTTGAATAGTTTATATTTACAGAAAGGATTTTTGTTATGCTTAAAAATATTAAAAGTAAAGCATTTGCTCTTATCGTTTTTGCTTTAATGTTTTCCATGCTTTTCAGCATAATGGGAGTTTCCGTTTTCGCTGACGGCACAACGGAAAGCTCTAAATCGGCATTCCAGATTTGGTGGGATTCCTACAATCATATAATCGGCTACTGCGTTGCGGGAGTCATCTTCGTTGCGATGGTTATCGTAATCTACTTATGGATACCGAAGGATAATGACAAGAAGGCAAAGAAGAATAAGAAAAAGGCTTAAATAAAAACGAAGCTAAGAGTCAAGCGAAATTCGCTTGGCTCTTTTTTTGCAGGTAGCACTGCATGTCATCTTGAGCGGAGACCGCCCGAGATTCCGCCTTCGCCTCGCTCGGCGCTGCCTTGCAGTTCGACGTCGCTCCGCTTTGCTCAGAATGACACGGGCGGACGCAGTCGAAACCCGTAGGGCGGATCTCACAGTGGATTCCCGGCAGGCGGTTGCTCGGGTGCTACCCGGTTTACGGGAAGGGAAACCCTTCCCCCTACAAACAATCACTTATATTTCCTCAAAACCTCGACTTAGCGATGCTCGCTTTGTATACTCAAATAAAACCATCGCCATACGCCACCGGGTGCTACCCGGCGGTTATTTGCCGACACAGAAATTGTGGAAAATCGCGTCGGTTATATCTCCCGCTACGCTTCTGCCGTCAACCTGACCTATCTGCTCCAATGCCTTTTCAAGGTCAAGACCGCAGGTGTCCGCCATAACTCCGCTTTTCAGCGCTTCTATCGCTCTGCCAACCGCGTCTCTCGCTCCGCTGATAGCCGAAAATTGCCTTGCGTTCGCTATAACGGCGGTTGACGAGTAATCTATCTCTCCCTTAATGAACATCGTTTCTATCGCCTTTTTAAGGACGTCAAGACCTTCTCCGCTTTTTGCGCTTATCTTGACCGACGGAACACCCAACGGCAGAGCCGCTTCGTCAAAACGCGTTTCTTCCTCACATTTATTCAGCGCTAAGATAACCGCTTTCCCGTCGTTTATGAAGCCCTCAAGAGACGAAATGAGAGCTGTGTCCTCGCTGTCGGCAGGTCGGGAGAGGTCAAACACAGCTATTACCAACTCCGCCTCCTTCGCCTTCTCCAGCGCCATTTCTATACCTATTTTCTCAACCTCGTCGTCGCTTTCACGTATTCCTGCGGTATCGGAAAGTCTTAGCAGTATTTTACCTATATTAACCTTTTCCTCGATTATATCCCTCGTCGTTCCGGGAATAGCGGTTACTATCGCGCGTTTTTCACCGAGAAGCGCGTTAAGGAGAGAGGATTTTCCGGTATTAGGCTTACCGAGAAGAACCGTTTTAACACCCTCGGAAACCGCTTTACCCTCTCTGTACGTATCCGCGGTTTTGGAGAGTTCACCGTAAATTTCGTTAAGAGACGAAAGGAACTCCACGTCGGTTACCTCCTCAAGGTCCTCCTCGGGGTAATCAAGGCTGACGTAGACAGAGCTTAAAAGGTGCATTATTTTACCGTATATCTCATCGGTACGACGTTTTAGTACACCCGACGCGTGAGAGGCAGAAAGACGCAGCTTTTCCTCGCTTTCGGCATCTATAAGACCTATGACAGCCTCTGCCTCGGAAAGGTCGAGCTTGCCGTTTAAAAACGCCCTCTGCGTAAATTCTCCGGGGCCTGCGGGGGTAGCGCCTGCGGAAAAGACCGATGAGAGGACCTTTTCCGTTAGCAAAATTCCTCCGTGGCAGCTTATTTCGACTGTATCCTCACCCGTATAGGAGCGCGGAGCGCGGAAAACGACGGCGACACCGTCGTCTATTTTTTCGGCTTCCGTTTTGTCGGACGATTTCAAGGTATAGATATTACCGTAGACGGCGTAATTTGACTTACACTCGGAAAGCGTTTTTCCGGAAGCAGGTGAAAAAACCTTTTCCGCGACGGAAACAGCGTTTTCTCCGGATATTCTTATTACCGAAATTCCGCCTCTGCCATAGGGGGTAGAAACTGCTGCGACAGTTGTGTTGTTCATAAATAAAAGGTTCCTTTTATGGATTTTAATATAGTTTTATTATAGCATAACAATTTATTAAAATCAATATTATTATTAATTTTTATGTTTTTTGATTACATCACGGTTATACGCCTTAAACCGCGGATTAAGGTTTTTTATCGTAGGGGAGGATAATATCCTCCCGTCTTTGTTTTTTCTTATTTGAACTGTTCTTTTTCGTGTCTTATCTTGGTTCTTTCTTATTTCGTAGGGCGGTGCCTTGGTGCCGGCGGGTAGCACCCGCTGGCGTATAGCCTTCTCCAGCGGGAGAAGGTGGCAGCCGTAGGCTGACGGATGAGGTGTAAAATCATAGAGGTTTTATTATTTCTGATTTGAACCTATTTTTTATTCATTACTTTCCTTGGTTTCTTCGCAAAGTCCGACCTTAGCGACGCTCGGCGGGTAGCACCCGCTGGCGTATAGCCTCCTCCAGCGGG
>JAZRDX010000100.1:0-8238 GCA_045660565.1 Eubacteriales bacterium | reverse complement strand
GTTAGTAACCCGTTGACGGGTGGCTTGTTGTCCTTTGCATGGCTGGCAGGCCAATTCAAAACGCACTTGTGCGTAGCCAGTAACGTTTAGGGCTATGCCCGAAACTGAAATACCCCCCGTTATACGGGGGGATTTTTATTTTACCGGATACCGGAGAGTCCCGATACAATAACATTTTTGCAGAATTTTATCTGCAAAATATACAAAAAATCTCTGATTTCATTAAAGATTTCTATTGATTTTTGTTAAAAAATATGTTATACTTTAATTAGCAAATTTTCACCTTAAAAATAATAAAGGAGTAGAACGATTATGGAAGAAACAAAAAACAGATTACTCGGCGGTTACCCCGTTATAGGTATAAGACCTACCATCGACGGACGTCGCGGTCCTCTTAAGGTTCGTGAGTCTCTCGAAGATCAGACTATGAATATGGCTAAAGCAGCCGCAAAGCTGTTTGAGGAGAATCTTAAATACTCAAACGGTGAGCCGGTTAAGGTCATTATAGCTGATACAACCATAGGACGCGTTGCCGAAAGCGTTGCCTGCGAAGAAAAGTTTAAGAAAAACGGTGTTCAGATAACCCTTACCGTTACCCCTTGCTGGTGCTACGGCGCGGAAACAATGGATATGAATTACGAAACCATTAAAGGCGTATGGGGCTTTAACGGTACCGAAAGACCGGGTGCTGTTTACCTTGCGTCTGTTCTCGCAACACATTCGGAGAAAGGACTTCCCGCGTTCGGTATTTACGGACACGAGGTTCAGGACCTTGATGATACCACCATTCCAGAGGACGTTAAGGAAAAGCTCCTTCGATTTGGACGCGCAGCGGTAGCTGTTGCAACTATGAGAGGAAAATCGTATCTCCAGATAGGCTCTATGTGTATGGGCATCGGAGGTTCTATTATGGATACCGACTTCCTTGAGGATTACTTTGGTATGAGAGTAGAGTCGGTTGACGAGGTTGAGATTATTCGCCGTATGTCGGAGGGAATCTATAATAAGGCAACGTATAAAAAAGCTCTTGAATGGGCAAAGAAGTACTGCAAGATAGGCTTTGATAAGAACCCCGAGGAGCTTCAGAAGTCGGAAAAAGAGAAGGAAAAGGATTTCGAGTTCGTCGTTAAGATGATGGTCATTATAAAAGACCTTATGAACGGCAATAAGAACCTTCCTAAGGGCTGTGAGGAGGAGGCTGTCGGTCATAACGCGATAGCGGCAGGCTTCCAGGGACAGAGACAGTGGACCGATTTCTACCCGAACGGCGACTTTGCTGAGGCTATGCTCAACACCACATTCGACTGGGAGGGCGCAAGAGAGCCTTATATTCTGGCAACTGAAAACGATATACTTAACGGGCTTGGAATGCTCTTTATGAAGCTGCTTACCAACCGCGCGCAGATATTTGCCGACGTACGTACATATTGGTCGGGAAGCTCCGTTTACCGCGTAACCGGATACGAGCTTACAGGCAAGGCAAAGGGAGCAGACGGTGTTATCCACCTTATTAACTCCGGTGCGGCTTGTCTTGATGCCAACGGTGCGGCACTTGACGAAAACGGAAAGCCCACAATGAAGGAATGGTATAACGTAACCGAAGAAGACCAGAAGGCTATAATGGAGAACACAACGTGGAACTACGCTGACCTCGGATACTTCCGCGGCGGCGGATATTCCTCGCGTTTCCTTACCCGTGCTGAGATGCCCGTTACTATGATAAGACTTAACCTTGTAAAGGGACTCGGTCCGGTTCTTCAGATCGCCGAGGGATGGACTGTAAACCTCCCCGACGAGGTAAGCGACCAGCTCTGGAAGAGAACCGACTATACCTGGCCTTGTACGTGGTTCGCACCGCGTTGCGACGGCAAGGAGGGAAGCCCGTTCAAGACCGCATATGAGGTTATGAATAACTGGGGAGCAAACCACGGAGCTATAAGCTACGGACATATAGGAGCAGACCTTATTACGCTTTGCTCGATGCTGAGAATTCCGGTTTCCATGCATAACGTACCGAAGGAAAAGGTGTTCCGCCCCGCGGCATGGAACGCGTTCGGAACCGCGGATAAGGAAGCCGCTGACTACCGTGCGTGCGAGACCTACGGACCGCTTTATAAGAAAACGAAATAATTATTAACCGTTACAAGGGCGTTACCAAACGCCCTTGTTTTGATATATAGAAAGGGGTACGCAGTTTACAAAGCGTACCCCTTTACTTGTTTAATTTAATCGGTTTCGCGTTTTCCGCACGCGCGTGCGCAGCCGCTGCACCCCGAGCAGGAGCCGCAGCATCCGCCCTTTTTGCGTTTTTTTACCGTTTTAACTAAGGCTATAAGAAAGCAGACTGCGACTGCGCCTATAACCAAAAAATCGTATACGTTCATTTCTTTACTCCGAAATAAGAGATTTTGATGTGCTTATCGAACTGTTTTTAATTAACCTATAATCAGACAAAGCTGATAAATAAGAGTGGAGAGAAGCCAAGCAATACCGCACTGCATTGCTACTACGCCAAGCGCCTTTACACCGGAGTTAAGCTCGCGTTTCATAGCTGCTATAGCCGCAATACAGGGTGTGTAGAGAAGCGTGAATATAAGAAAGCTTATTGCCTGCGCAGGGGTTATAAGAGACGTTAAAACCGCAGGGAGTGCCTCAACCGAGGTTCCGTTAAGAACGGCAAGCGTGCTTATTACAGCCTCCTTAGCGGAAAGTCCGGTAATAAGAGCGGTTGTAAGCCTCCAATCGGAAAGACCGAGGGGAGCGAATATAGGAGCGATAAAGCGTCCTATAGAAGCAAGCATACTGTCGGAGGAGCTTTCTACTATGTAGAGCCTGAAATCAAAGGTCTGTAAAAACCAAATTATAACCGTTGCGACCAAAATGATGGTAAACGCCTTCTGCACAAAGTCCTTAGCCTTGTCGTACATTAAACGTGAAACTGTTTTGGCAGAAGGAAAACGGTAGTTTGGAAGCTCCATAACAAAGGGAACGGGGTTTCCTTTAAACGCTGTAACGTTAAAGATAAGAGCTACGAGTATACCGACTATAATTCCGGTAACGTAAAGAGCAATCATCGCAAGAGGAGCGGTTTTCGGGAAAAATGCCTTTGCAAACATAGCGTAAACGGGGATTTTAGCGGAACAGCTCATAAATGGGGTCAGTAAAATGGTCATTTTTCTGTCGCGCTCCGAGGAAAGCGTTCTCGTAGCCATTATAGCGGGAACACTGCATCCAAATCCTATAAGCATCGGTACGAAGGAGCGGCCTGAAAGACCGATTTTACGCAGCAGCTTATCCATAACGAAGGCAACTCTTGCCATATATCCCGTATCCTCAAGAATCGAGAGGAAGAAGAAGAGAACGACTATCGTCGGTAAAAAGCTCAGTACCGAGCCGACACCGGCAAAAACACCGTCGATAACAAGGCTTTTGACCGTCGGGTTTATGTTTATAGCGTCAAGCCCGTTTGCGGCAAGTGTTGTTAAAGCATCTATTCCAAGTGTCAGCAGATCCGAAAGAAACGCACCGATAACAGAGAAGGAAAGCCAGAAGATCGTCATCATTATTGCAAGAAAAACAGGTATGGCAAGGTATTTATTTGTAAGTACCGAGTCGATTTTTACCGAACGGCGTCTTTCCTTACTCTCCTTACATTTAACAACGGTTTTACTGCAAACCTGCTCGATAAAAGCGTATCTCATATCGGCAAGTGCCGCGTTTTTGTCAAGCCCCGTTTCGTTTTCCATTTCGGTGATGGAGTGCTCCATAAGCTCAAGCTCGTTTTCGTTAAGCTTAAGCAGATTAATTATTGGCTCGTCTCCCTCGATAAGCTTTGTGGCAGCGAAACGCGAGGGAATATCGGCACGCACCGCGTGGTCGTCGATAAGGTGAACCGCCGCGTGTATACAGCGGTGAACCGGACCGTCGTCGCAGAAGTCGATTACCTTCGGAAGCGTTTTGCCGACGCTTAGCTTTATTACCTCGGAGACAAGGTCGTCGATACCCTCGTTTTTTGACGCGGATATAGCGACGCAGGGAACACCGAGCAGCTTTGAAAGTCCGCTGACGTCTATCGAGCCGCCGTTACCTTTAACCTCATCCATCATGTTAAGAGCTATGACGGTTGGAATTTTAAGCTCTAAAAGCTGGAGCGTAAGGTATAAATTTCTTTCGATGTTCGTCGCGTCAATAATGTTTATAATACCGCTCGGACGGTTTTTGAGAAGAAAATCTCTTGTAACCGTTTCCTCGCTCGTATAAGGGCGCATTGAGTAAATTCCGGGTAGGTCAACGATGGAAACATCCTTATTAGAGCGCATAACGCCGATTTTCTGTTCGACGGTTACTCCGGGAAAGTTTCCAACGTGCTGATTGGAACCGGTAAGCTGGTTGAACAGCGTTGTTTTACCGCAGTTCTGGTTACCGATAAGGGCAAATGATATGTTCATAATTTTTCTCCGTTTCGCTTAAGCAAGGGCTTGATTTAAAATACAGTGTTTTTATTCCTCGGGTTCCACGGTTATCTTTCGCGCATCGTCAAGCCGTATCGTAAGAGAGTATCCGCGAACGTATAGCTCAATAGGATCTCCCATAGGCGCTACCTTAACGATTTTAACCGAGGTTTTCGGTGTAAGCCCCATATCAAGCAGCCTTAAACGGAGTATTCCTTCGCCGCCGACTGCGGTTATTTTAGCGTTTTTTCCAAGTGTAAGCTTGTCGAGTGTCATATTTTAGCGTTCCTATTCTGTTTTTATCAGCGGTGCTGAATTAAGTTTCGGGAAAACTTTGTTTATTAATTTTCTGTCGGTTAGCTACTGCTAACTGCATGTATTATACTACTTTTTTGCCTTTTTGTCAATATTTTCCCGTGATTTTTTAAGAAAAAAATTATTTTTGTTTATTTTTACAATTCGGTTAGTCGCAGCTAACTGCATCAGAAGACATATTGCACAAAAATCGGTTTGGTAAATTAGTATTACTTAAAAATGCCGAAGGTGCGTATTTACGCGGTAGCTTTGAATTAAAGATACTTAAATATTAATAAAAAAATCTTCTTTTTCACATAATAATACATGAAAAGGACGGTAGTTATAATGAGCTTAAACGGTGGGACAGATAAAGCGGATACAAATGTAATTGAAAGAAAAGCGGAGCTGGCGGTAAATATTGGCGTTTCGCTTCTCGAAAGCGGAGCGGAGGTAAAGAGAGCAGAAGAGAGCGCGGAAAGGGTGGCGCTTGCTCTCGGAGCAAAATCCTGCGAGGTGCTTGCGCTTATTTCCTTTATACTTCTGACCTACGACGCGCCGGGAGGCGAGAGCTACACGAAAGCAAGGAGAGTTAAAGGGAGCGGAGCTGATTTTACAAGATTTGAAAGACTTAATGAGCTTTCAAGAAAAATATGTGAAGGCAGGCTTGACTTTGATAGCGCAGAGACCGAGTTTTTTAATGCAAACCAAAGGACGGAGACGGGGAGAATAAAGCCATATCTGCTTTCAATGACGGTTGCCTTCTGCTTTGCGCTTTTTTTCGGCGGAGGCATTCCCGAAGCTTTTTCTTCGGCTATATGTGCAAATACTGTTCAGTTGATGAACAGTAAAGCGGGCGGCAGAATAGGGAACAGACTTCTATTTATATGTATAACCTCATTTTTGGCGGGTGCCGCCTGCCTTAGTACTGTTATAATAGGACTTGCAAGAAATTACGACACCGTCGCGATAGGTAATATAATGCTGCTTGTCCCGGGAATCTCACTTGTAAGCGCGGCAAGAGATTTTATTGGTGGGGACCTTCTTTCAGGAATTATGCGGTTTGCGGAAGCGGTGCTGACGGCACTTGCTATTGCCGTCGGGTTTGCCTTGCCGTCGCTGCTGCTGTAACTAAAACGTTAATCCTTTTCTTTGCTTTTAGACTCCTTAAAACAGCATAAAAAAACTTATATTATTTTACTAATAACAAAATATGGGTGAAATTTTATTTAAATTTGTTTTAACACTTGTTTCCGTTTCGGCATTCGCGATACTTGACAGAGCGAAAAGCACAGTGGTGTTTTTATCATCTGTCGGGGGTGCGCTTACGTATACGGCGGAATATATTCTTCTGCAAAGAAGCGAAAACATTTTTCTTGTTTATTTTCTTTCGGCAGGAGTAACCTGCCTTTATTCCGAAATAATGGCAAGGGTGAAAAAGATACCTGTAACGGTTATAATGCTTCCGGGAATAATTCCGCTTGTTCCCGGCTCGCTTATATATTATTCAATGAGAGGACTGCTTGAAAATAATCATGAAGCATATACGTCAAATCTTATCGAGGTGTTGCTCTCGGCGGGAGGGATTGCGACAGCGGCGGCGCTTGGAGGCGCCCTTGCTACACTGTATAAAAAAACGGTGAATTTTTGGCTTTTAAAGCTTAATGAAACGGACGAGTAAATACTGAATATTTCCATGGAAATACAGTATTGGATTTTAATGGGAAGGGGGAGCGAGTAAAATAAAACCAAACTGTTAACAAAAGCGAGTGGTTTTTATATATTTTTACCATTAAAGGTGTGAAATGAGGTATTTGAAAAATCAAAATATACAATTTTTGCTTAAAATATAAATTATTTTAAAAAGGTATTGCATAAAAAAATTTTTTCTGCTATAATTGATGTAACTTTTATTTTATAAAAGATATTATATAGAGGAGGTACGGTAAGGATTTACCCTTAATTCCTTAGTATACAGCATATTGCTGTATGCGGCTTTGCGATTTGTTTTTCACCTTCGGTATACTGCCGAATATCCGAGCTTTAAGCGGAGACGGTAACCGAAAGGCTATCGGGTGTTTTTTTCGTAAGGCAAAAACGGCGCGTGTGGCGCGCTGTCTCCATTTTATTTTTTTATTTTTAAAGGAGTTTTTGAAATGAACAAAAACAAAATCATCGAGCTTAAGGCTATCTCAAAGGAATTTAACGGTGAACAGGTGCTAAGTGAAATCAGTCTTGATATTCACGACAACGAGTTTATCACCTTGCTCGGCCCGTCAGGCTGCGGCAAAACTACTACACTGAGAATTATAGCAGGCTTTGAAACTCCCGATTCGGGAGACGTATTTTTTGACGGAGAGAGAATAAACGATCTCCCCCCATACAAAAGAGAGCTTAATACGGTATTCCAAAAATACGCTCTGTTCCCTCATCTGAACGTTTTTGAAAACGTAGCTTTCGGTTTAAGACTTAAAAAGCTTCCCGAAAGAGAGATAACGGACAGAGTTAAGGAAGCGCTTAAAATGGTCAATTTAAGCGGATTCGAGAGAAGAAACTCGGAAAAGCTTTCCGGTGGACAGCAGCAGCGTGTCGCAATAGCGAGAGCGCTTGTTAACCGTCCTAAGGTTCTTCTTCTTGACGAGCCGCTCGGAGCGCTTGATTTAAAGCTGCGTAAGGATATGCAGAACGAGCTGAAAAATATTCAGCATATGACAGGAATAACGTTTATATTCGTTACTCACGATCAGGAGGAGGCACTCTCCATGTCGGATACCGTCGTCGTTATGGCAAACGGTAAAATCCAGCAGATAGGCTCTCCTACCGATATATATAACGAGCCGGTTAACGCGTTCGTTGCCGATTTCATAGGCGAAAGTAACATACTTGACGGAGTTATGCTTGCTGATTATAAGGCAAGATTTGCGGGACACACGTTTAAGTGTCTTGACAAGGGCTTTGAAAAGAACGAGCGCGTTGATGTTGTTGTCCGCCCTGAGGATGTGGATGTTGTTGCACCTGAAAAGGGTATGCTCACAGGCGTTGTAACCTCTGTTACCTTTAAGGGTGTTCACTACGAAATCATCGTTAACATTAACAATTTCAAGTGGATGATACAGTCAACAGACTATGTTGAGCCAAATCAGGAAATCGGTATTTACTTAGAGCCTGACGCTATACATATCATGAAAAGGTCTGAGTATTCAGGTCAGTTTGGTGACTACTCATCCTTTAGTGATGAGCTGGACAAGCTGTCCGATATTGTGGAGGAGGAAGAGTAAAAGGTGACAAAAAAGAGCTTTATGCAAAGAGCCGCTGCCGCTCCGCATGTTGTATGGGCAGTGCTGTTTATAATTGCTCCCTTAATTTTTGTTGTTTATTACGCTTTCACAGATAAGGACGGCGCATTTACCTTTGCCAACATCGGTGAAATGTTCCAGGCAAGCTATTTGGAGGTCTTTCTCCGTAGCCTTTGCTTTGCGTTTTTGGCAACGGT
>JAZRDX010000099.1:0-23762 GCA_045660565.1 Eubacteriales bacterium | reverse complement strand
CCCCGCCGAGCGTCGCAAAGGTCGGACTTTGCGGAGAAACCAAGAAAAGGAACATAAAAAACAATAGTTAAAATTAAAAATAATAAAACCTCTATGATTTTACACCTCATCCGTCAGCCTACGGCTGCCACCTTCTCCCGCAGGAGAAGGCTATGCGCCAGCGGAGGCTCCCCGCCGAGCGTCGCAAAGGTCGGACTTTGCGAAGAAATCAAGAAAAGGAACATAAAAAAGAATGGTTAAAATTAGAAATAATAAAAACGGCGGCACCAAGGCCCCGCCCTACGGAGATAGGTGTAACAGAAACCCAAAAATGCAAAAAATAAAAAATTTCAAAAAGGTATTGACAAATACGTTTTTTTGTGTTATAATACTTAGGTCAGCAATCCAAAGACAGTAGGTAAAGATTAAAAAATCCTGTAAATCCTGCCGAGGCTAAAGAACATAAGTTCTTGAACATAAGTTCTTGAACTAAAGTTCTTGAGAGCGAAAGCTCTTGCGCGATTACAAAAAATAAACGTGATACGTAAGTATCGCGGTGTAGATAAGCGGAAACGGTTATTATCTCACAAATGCCGTAACGCCCTTATTTTTGTTATTTCGCACTCGGTTAGAACCGAGTTTTTTTATTTCCTTGAATTGCTTTCAAATAATAATGGAGGTGAAATTATGCCGAGTGCAAAAATTCTTGCTAAAAAGCAGGCAGAAACCGAGGCTCTTGCAGAACTCATTAAAAACGCAAGCGCAGGTGTTCTCGTAAACTATACCGGTATCACCGTTGAGCAGGATACAGCTCTTCGTAACGAGCTCCGCAAAGCGGGCGTTAGCTACCACGTTTACAAAAACACTATGACTCTTCGCGCATGTGAGGCTGCAGGTTACCCCGATATGGCTCAGTACCTTACCGGTATGAACGCTCTCGCTGTTTCCGAAAACGATCCTATCGCTCCCGCAAAGATACTCAAAGAGTATGCGGATAAGCTCGAAAAGTTCAGCATCGTTGCAGGATTCGTAGACGGTGGCGTTATAGATGCCAAGAAGGTTGAAGACCTTGCAAGCACACCCTCGAAAGAGGTTCTTCTCGGAAGACTTCTCGGAAGTCTCCAGGCTCCGCTTTACAGTCTCGCAAGAGTACTTACTGCGATTACGGAAAAGGACGGCACAGAAGAAGCCGCTGCGGAATAAGCTATCCGCTTAACTTAGTTAAAAAATCAGCTTAGAAAAATAAAAATCAAATCTTATAATTTTATGGAGGATTATTAAAATGGCTGCAGAAAACATCACCAGCATAGTAGAAGCTATCGAAAAGCTTACTCTTCTTGAGCTTAAAGAGCTCGTATCTGAAATCGAAACCAAGTTCGGAGTATCCGGCGCAATAATGGTAGGAGCTGCTGCAGGCGCAGGCGCTGCTGCTGACGCTCCCGCTGCTGAGGAGAAGACCGAGTTCGACGTTGTTCTCACCAGCTTCGGCGACAAGAAGATGGACATCATCAAGTTCGTTAAGACCGCTCTTGACATCTCCCTTATGGATGCTAAGAAGCTCGTTGAGGGTGCTCCCTCTACTCTTAAAGAGGCTGTTTCCAAGGACGCTGCTGAGGCTCTTAAGAAGGACCTTGAGGCTGTTGGAGCTACCGTTGAGATTAAGTAATTTAAATACTTATTTCACCTTTATATTAAAAAAAGCAGAGGAAATTTCCTCTGCTTTTTTGATTTGGTTAGAAAAGGGTTTTTTTGAAATTTCCCTGAAGGTCTATTTTGCCTTTTGAGGTTTTTCCGTTTAAGGTCAGCCTTCCTTTGCCTTCTCCGTGATCCCATTCGCCCTCGAATATTCCGCCTCTCGCATAGGTGATTTTGCCGCTGCCGTGTTTTTTTCCGTTAATAAAATCACCCTCGTAAACGTCTCCCACGGCGCTTGTAATTTTACCCTTGCCGTGCTGTTTTCCGCTGATAAAGGGGCCTTCGTAAACGTCGCCGTTAACAAAAGTTATTTTGCCGCTTCCGAATTCCTCGCCGCCAATAAAATCGCCCTCGTAGACGTCTCCCGAAGTGTACTGCATAATGCCCTTGCCGTTCGGAATACCGTTAACAGCGTAACCTCTATAAAAGCCGTCCGTAAGCTGTGTTTCCACGTACGTAATATCGGAGCAGCTTCCTTCTATGTCTATCCACATAGCGGGACGCACGGCAATGTCCTTGCTGTCAACTTCCCTTCCGGAACACATAACTACTCCGCCGAAGGATACGTCAACTGCCGATTTTGCGTTGATTCCTGCGGTTCTTAACCACCAGTACGTGGTCTTGTCATTTTTATAGAAATAAGCTCCGTTGAAAACCGCTTGCTCGGTTGGTTTACAGCTGCGCTTCTTGGACGAAGCGAAATATTTATCCGCCTCCGGATCGCTGAGAAGGAATATCTTGTCCTCGGTGTCGTTTCCCGAATTACTGTTATAAAGATGGTTTTTGTCTGCCTTTACCGTTACCGTAAGTATTCTCGCCTTCTCCTCGTCGGCAAACGCCGCGTCTAAAAATTCGCTGTTTAACCACGTGCGGAGCGTACACGTCTCCCACGTAACCTTTTCCTTCGTTTCGTTGTATTTTTTGCAGTCGAGAGCGTATTTACTTATGACGAAAGCCTTTCCGTTAACTATATCAAGAACCTGCCACTCGATTTCGCTGTCGTTTTCGCCTCTTACCTGTCTGTATGAGCCGAACTTTATAACGTCGTTTAACTTAATTCCTTCAAAGCTGTGTTTTGCAGCTTTTTTCTTTTTTCCGCCGTCTGCTTTAGATGGGGGAACGGATACGGCTTGCACAGCTGAGGCTGCGCCGTTTGCGGCAGACGGGGTGCTTTCCTGCCGACGCGCGCTTTCCTCGGACTCTCTTTTTTTGAGAGCCTGCTCCAGCATTTTTTCAAGACGCGCCGCCTGTGCCTCATCTTCGCGCTGTTTTCTTTCCTCTTCTTCCTTTTTCTTATCGCGGAAGGTGTCCTTTATAACGGCTAAAAGACTTTCGTACCACTTGTTGGAATCGTGGTCAAGTCCCTGCTCCTTGTTTAGCTCACGCGGTAACGTTTCGGGTTTAATATCGCTGTAAATAACCTTAAAGCGCTTACCCGCAGACGGATTTTCTCTTGAAAAACGGATAAAGCGCGACCATTCGTTTTTAACCCATACGCTGTTGACGTGCTCTATGCTGCTGGTTAAAATAAGCATCAGCTTTGCAGAGAAAAGCGCGGGGAAGATGTGCGCTTCGTAGTCTCCCTTGGATGCGGGTAGACTTTCCTTAGCGAAGAAAACGCGGTAGCCGAGGCTTGTCAGGTCTATGTAGAGGTTACTTGCCCATTTATATTCGGGGGTGTAGAGCGTCTTTCCGTCGGACGGAGACTCCTTATAGCAAAGGAAAATATCGTAAGGCTGTTGTGTGCCGACCGTCTTTTTGATTTCCGCGCGGATGCGCTCAATTTCGGCGGCGCTTTTTTCGATACGTTCTCTCTCATTTTCGTTTTTGCAGTACTTTACCGCGTTTTGGTAGTATGTGTTTTCAAAAACGGGAATCTCGGAGTAACGGTGAACGGTGGGAACCATGCGCCCGTCGTAGTCCTTTTCGTACTGAATACCGTAGTCGGAAAGGGTGGCGCCCCAATACCCGTCAAAGCATTCGGGATAGGACGCAATTATCCTATCGTATTCGTTTAATGCGTCCTCAAAGCGCTGAAGAGCGCGCTCTCTGTTGGCGCTATGTAAATCGAGAACAAGCTCGTCGGGGAGCGTTGTTTCCTTATAAAACTCGGTTCGGCAGTAGGGGCAGAGGTAGCGTCCCTCGCCGGTGTCCTTAAGCTCTCCTCCGCATTTTTCGCAGACGTAATTTTTCATTGTTTCGTTCATTTTGTTTTCCGTTTCTTGGCGTTCGTTATGTTTTTCGACGCGCATTAAATAAGGGAATTTTGTTTTATCTCAACAGTGGCGCCGACAGCTATAAGTCTGGCTTTAATAGCCTCGGCGTCCTCTTTTGAAAGATTTTTCTTTATGGTACACGGTGCGCCATCGTACATGTTTTTACCCTGCAAAAGAGTAAGATCGAAGATTTTTCTTAACACCTTTATCGTCTCAGTCATATCTTTGCTCTTGTTTTCAAGAACGACGCTGAATCTTTCGTTGTCGGTTCCGCTGATTTCGCTTTCCTTCATCGATGCTTCCGCACCGATGGTTTTAAATCTGTTGACAAGAAACTCGGCATCCTCCTTTGAGAGGTTTTTTCTGACGGTAGAGGGTGCGTTTAAAACTATTTTATTAGCTTCCGCGTCTGAAAGACCGTACGCTTCGGTGATAACCCTGACGGTAGGGGAATGAAACTTGTCCTTTTTTTCGAGAATAACGTCATAGAATTTTTCTTCCATTTCCGGTTTTCCTTCTTTCAGATATATTTAGCGTAAAAAGCTGTTAAAACTGCAAATGCTTAAGCCAGTTGCAAAGAAGCGGCGCCCACTGTGCGGTGTGCGGGAATTTTTCAGCAAGTCCAAGACCGTGAGGTCCGTCTGGGAACAGGTGCATTTCGACGGGAATATTCTTCTTTCTTAGCGCGTCGGCAAGCATAAGAGAGTTCTGTACCGGAACACCCGTGTCTCCAAAGGTGTGCCAGATAAAGCAGGGGGGCATATCCTCTCTCGCGTTAAGCTCACCGCTTAATTTATACGCAAGGTCGGTCGGCTCATCTGTGCCGAGAAGGTTTTTGACCGAGCCCTTATGCGTGTATTCTCCTAAAAGTGTACATACGGGATAGCAGAAAACAGCGGCGTCGGGACGGGAGTTCTGCTTGTCGATCTCGTCTCCGTCGCTTTTGCCGTAGTCAAATTTTTCCGCCGCGGTTATAGCAAGATGTCCTCCCGCTGAAAAGCCGAGAACAGCTATCTTGTTTTTATGTATGCCGAAGGATTCGGCGTAATGTCTTACGAAACGCACTGCACGAAGAGCGTCTTCAAGGGGAGCGGGGTGCTTGTAAGGAGCAACACGGTAGTTGAGAACAAAGCTGTGAAAGCCGTTTTGGTTTAACATCTCGCTGATGTTTTTACCCTCGTGCTCGGCGCGCATTCCGTATCCGCCGCCGGGGAATACGATAACACAGCCCCTCGGCTCGTTGGTATCTGCCGGATACCACGTTACCGTAGTTTCCGGTTGACCGTAGCTTTCGTTATAAAACGGAGTTCCGTTTTCCCAGAGCCTAAACTGTTTTCTTTCCATAAAGATACTTCCTTTCGTGCGGGGGCACCCGCTGACAGTTGTTTTTTGTTTTTTAAATGTGGGGTAAAGTTTATTGTCGAAGGGGTGAGGGTAATCCTTTGTAAAAAGGATTTATTCTCACTCCCGCATTCCACCGTTTGCTCAGCAAAACCGTTTATGCTTGAATTTCTTTATATGCCTACATCACGGTTGTCAACCCTCCGGGCGGTTGCCCGGTTTTACCATTTGGGGCCGTTTTTTCTGTACTTATACTCGGTGTACCACCTTTTAATGTTGTACCAAAGACGGTAGCCGAAGAAAAGCAGGAAATTCATTATCGCGACGAGAATCGCCGCGCGGTCGATCCAGGTTCCGAGAAGGAACATTATAATAAGCATAACGCCGTCGATTATTCCGAGCCATTTTATCTTTATCGGGATAAAGAAGAAAAGCAGCACCCGTGTCTCGGGGAACAGCACCGCAAAGCCGAGAAAGAGGGAAATGTTAAGGTAGAAGTTGTCCATTCCTCCTACAATAAGACCTGCGATAATCGAACCTATAACTCCGAAAAGGTAGTAAAGGTTAAATCTTGCCTTGCCCATATACTGCTCAAGCGAGCTGCCGAGCCACCAGTAAAAATACAGTGCAAGAGCGGTAAAAATCGGATTTGAGGCGAGAGGGTAGAGGAACAGAAAGGTTATTACTCTCCATACCTGCCCCGAAAAGATAAGAGAACGGTTAAAATAGAGCATTCCGTATATGCTGACCTCGTAGCCGGAAAACGACAGAAAAAGGTCAACCGCCCAGACGAGAACCATAGCCACCGTTATAACCGACATCAGTTTTTCGATAGCAAATCTTGATATTTTGGTTTCCAGCTTATAAAGCCATAAATTAAGCTTCAAATTATATGCCTCCCATTACCTGTCTTTTGGAATAAGACTGTATTCCGTTTTCTTGATTTTATTTACGTCTCTTATCATTTTTACCGATTCGGAGATCATACTGAGCTTTGCCTTGTGTTTTGTCTCCGCAAGGACCTTGACGGGTATTTCAGATACCTTAAGACCGAGCTTTTCCGCTATGACAAGAACCTCAAGGTCGAATGCGTAGCCGTTTATTTTGCAGTTTGGGAAAATTTTATCTCTTGCATCGGCGGTAAAGCCCTTAAGACCGCACTGAAAGTCCGAGTGAGGGATTTTTAACGTGCGGTTTAATATTTTCAGGTATTTTTCCGAAACGGCGCGACGTAGCGGCGAGTAACCCTCGTAACCGTCCGGATGGAGTGTTCTTGAACCGATTATGACGTCGGCGGAGCCGTTTTTCAGTCGCTGAAAGACGTCGCTAATGACCGTCTCTCCGTAAGCGAGGTCGCAGTCGGTGAATATGATGAAATCACCCTTTGCGGAGAGCATACCGTCGCGAACGGCGGCACCCTTACCGCGGTTTAAGGGGTTGCAGAGAAGCCTTATCTCGCTGTATTTTTGAGATAAGGCTGAAACTATGCCCGCGCCGCTGTCGCGACTTCCGTCGTCGGAAATCAGCACCTCAAAGGAAAGGTCAAGAGTGCGCAGATATTCCGTTAAACGGCATACGGACTGTTTTATTATTTTTTCTTCGTTGTATACGGGGATAACAACGGAAAGCTGCATATCTGCGCTCCTCTCTTTGTCGGGGCAGGTAGCACCCACTGGGCGGGCAGGTGCCTGCACGGTTATAGACGTGATATAAGCGTATAATGAAATTCAAACAAAAATGGTTTCGCAAAAACTTGTCTTAGCGACGATAGATGTATACACTCAAATATAACCGTCGCCATACGCCGCCGGGTGCTACCCGGGGTTATTTTATTTCTACCGCTGACTCATCCCACATTTCGGGAGCCTCGTAGCCGAGAAGATTAACGGTGGTTGCGGCAACGTTGGAAAGACCGTACGCTCCGTCCTTCTTTACCGTGTACTTGTCGGCGGTGAAGTTGTCGTATATAATCATCGGTACGGGGTTAAGGGTATGGCTGGTCTTTGCCTTTCCTACCTTCGGAAGCTTGGTCTTTTTGTCAAGCTCGTACATCTCGTCGGCGTTACCGTGGTCGGCGGTGATTATTGCCGCGCCCTTTACCGAGTCGATAACGGGAAGAATACGCGCGAGCTGAAGGTCAAGAGCCTCCATACTGATCTTGGTAGCCGCCATAGAGCCGGTGTGTCCTACCATATCTCCGTTCGGGAAGTTGCAGCGGATATACTTATATTTTCCGGAAAGTATAGCTTCTATAAGCTTGTCGGTTATCTCCGCGCACTTCATCCACGGTCTCTGCTCAAACGGAACAACGTCGGACGGTATCTCGCAGTAGGTTTCAAGCGTCTCGCTGAATTTACCCGAGCGGTTTCCGTTCCAGAAGTAGGTTACGTGTCCGTATTTCTGAGTTTCGGAAAGAGCATACTGATTTATACCGGTGTTAACGAGATATTCGCTCATGGTGTTGGATATTTCCGGAGGATTTACAAGGTAGTGAGACGGAATGTGAAGGTCTCCGTCGTACTCAAGCATACCTGCGTAGAATACCTTCGGTACTCTTACTCTGTCGAACATAGAGAAATCCTCTCCTGCCTCGAACGTCTTGGAGATCTCGATAGCGCGGTCGCCTCTGAAGTTGTAGAATACAACGCTGTCTCCGTCCTCTACCGTTCCTACGGGCGCGCCGTTCTCTGCAATAACGAAGGGCGGGAGGTCCTGGTCGATAACGCCGGTCTCTGCGCGATATGTTTTTATAGCCTCCTCGGCACTTGCAAACTGTCTGCCTATACCGAGAACGTGGGTTTTCCAGCCGTTTTCAACCATAGTCCAGTTAGCCTCGTAGCGGTCCATGGTGATCTGCATTCTTCCGCCGCCCGATGCGATCTTTATGTCAAAGCTGTCGTCGCGGAGATCCGCAATAAAGCTTTCGAAGGGGAGAACGTAATCGAGAGCAGAGGTTTCTCCGACGTCGCGTCCGTCAAGAAGAACGTGGATTCTTACCTTTTTAACTCCGTCCTCTTTAGCCTTCTTTATCATTGCGTTTAAGTGGTCGATATGAGAATGAACGTTTCCGTCCGAGAAAAGTCCGATAAAGTGAAGCGTTCCGTTTTTGCAGTAAGAAGTAAGGGATTTCCATGTATCGGAAGCGAAGATTTTTCCGCTTTCAATGGAGTTCGAAACAAGCTTTGCGCCCTGCGCGAAAACCTGACCTGCTCCGAGCGCATTGTGTCCAACCTCGGAGTTACCCATATCGTCGTCGGAGGGGAGTCCTACCGCGGTACCGTGAGCCTTAAGCTTAACCGTCGGGTATTTTGCCATAAGGCTGTCAAGCGTGGGGGTGGACGCAAGGTAAATCGCGTTACCGTCGTTTTCGGGAGCGATGCCTACTCCGTCCATTACTATCGTTACGAGAGGGCCTTCCACTCCCTTAAAGCCGTTAAGTTTTTTAAGTTCTGCTGCCATATTTTTAGAATTCCTTTCGGTAATATAAATTTTCTTAGTTTATATTATATCCTAAAATTATGAATTTTTTATGTTTTTCTTGCTACATAACTCAAAATATTGTATATAAAGTATATATTTTACTTGCAATATCAGAAATTTTGTGGTACAATATCTTAAACAACCGCAAAATTAACAGGAGGAAAAACGTGAGGGAAAAACTGATGCTTTCAAATGCGGCGAAAACCGTTATCGAAAGGTTAAACGAATACGGATATGAAAGCTACGCCGTCGGCGGATGCGTCAGAGACAGCCTTCTCGGTCTTACTCCGCACGACTTTGACGTAACCACGGACGCGCTCCCTGCTGTTTCCGCGGAGATTTTTAAGGATTTCACCGTGGTGGAAACGGGAATAAAGCACGGCACGGTAACGGTGGTAATCAATAAAGAACCGATAGAGGTAACCACCTTTCGGTGCGATGGAGAATATACAGACGGACGGCACCCCGAAAGGGTAAGCTTTACAAGAAGTCTTTCCGAGGATCTAAGGCGCAGAGATTTTACCGTAAACGCTATGGCGTATTCCGAGAAAAGCGGTCTTATAGACTTATTTGACGGACAGAGCGACCTTGAAAACGGAATAATCCGCACCGTTGGAAACGCCGAGGACAGATTTAACGAGGACGCGCTACGTATCCTGCGAGCGTTACGGTTTGCTTCAACCTATGATTTTAGGATAGAGGAAAACACAAAAAGAGCGATATTAAAGCAGAGGGAAAGCCTTACGCTTCTTTCCGCAGAGAGGATTTTTTCCGAGCTTAAGCGTCTTATAGTCGGTAAAGGCGCGGAGAGGATACTTACAGAATATTCAAGTGTTTTTGCCGTTATTCTTCCCGAAATAAAGGAAAGCATAGGCTTTTCACAGAACACACCCTACCATCTTTACGACGTTTATACCCATTCCGTTAAAACCCTTGCCGCCTGCCCACCCGATACAGTGATTAGACTTGCCGCGCTCCTGCACGACTGCGGAAAGCCGGAGACGTATAAGGAAGAAAACGGTGTCGGTCATTTCTTCGGACACGCCGCGGTAAGCACCGAAAAAACGAGAGCGGCGCTTAACAGACTCAAATCGGATAACGCAACAAAGGACGCCGTTCTTTCGCTTGTAAAATACCACGATACAGAAGTAACGGAAACGGAAAAAAACGTTAAAAAATGGCTCGGTAGGCTCACTCCGGAGATTTTCGAAAGGCTTATAGACCTTAAAATCGCGGACAACTCCGCAAAGACCGAGGAAAGCAAAAAAAGGCTGCAAAAATACGAAAATATAAAGGAAATAATGAAAGGCGTCCTTGAAAAAGAGGAGTGCTTTTCGCTAAAACAGCTTAAGATAAACGGCAGCGACCTTATCGCGCTCGGATTTCCGAAAGGACGGCAGATAGGAGAAATCCTTGAATATCTCCTTGAAAAGGTTATTTCGGGCGAGTGCGAGAACGAGAGGGAAGCGCTCCTGAACCGGGCAACCGCCCGGAGGGGTTATGGCGACGGCGGGGAGCCCCCGCTGGCCTATGGCGACGGCAGGTAGCACCTGCGGGCTTATGGCGACGCGTACCGTGTGCGAACATATCTAACGTCGCTAAGTCGAGGTTTTGTGAAAAAGCAAAGGATAATATCCGTAGGGCGGGGGCTTGCTCCCGCCGTGATGTAAGCTTCTTCTCTTCGGTCTTTGCAAACAGCGAAGACACCGCCCGGAGGTGGAGGCTCAAAAAACGCGGTTTTATCAGCTTTTCGAGGCGCCAACCCCTACAGAAAACCAAAGAAACCAAGAAAAGCAAAAAATAATTCAAGTCGGAAACAACAAAAATACAAAAATTAAATTTTAAATAAATTCGAAAGGAACAAAAATCATGAAAGTTGTATTCAATCTTTACCCCGAAGGAAAAACAAAGGCTCTTACAATGAGCTACGACGACGGAGTTACCGCAGACCGCCGTCTCGTTGAGATATTCAATAAAAACGGTATCAAGGGTACCTTCCACCTGAATTCCTCCGCTTTTGGAAATCCCGGAAGAGTCGAAGCCTCCGAGGTTGCCGAGCTTTATAAGGGACACGAAATTTCCGGCCATACCTACACGCATCCTTTCCCGAACACAATGCCGAGAGAATCTCTCATCGACGAAATATACAACGACAGAAAGACTCTTGAAAGTATCGCGGGTTATCCCGTTATAGGTATGTCTTACCCCTTTGGTGAGTATAATCAGAGCGTAATAGACCAGTTCCGCGCGCTCGGTATGGTTTACAGCCGTACGGTAATCTCCACAAACGGATACGGTATCCCCGAGGACTTTATGCAGTGGAATCCTACCTGCCACCACAAGGGCGATATAATGAAAAAGCTTGAGTTCTTTAAAAACCCGCCGAAAAGAGTTCCTAACCTTATGCTTTTCTACGTATGGGGACATAGCTACGAGTTCAACAACGACAATAACTGGGAGCTTATAGAGGAGTTCTGCGAAAAGGCTTCGGGTATGGAAGAGGTTTACTACGCAACCAATATCGAAATCTATAACTACATAATGGCTCTGCGCAGCCTTGTTTTTGGAATTAACTGCGAGGTCGTATATAACCCCTCCGCTATCCCCGTATGGTTTACCGCCGACGGCAAAAAGGTAAAGGTAGAGCCTGGCCAGACGCTGAAGCTGGTTTAATGTAAAATTAACGAGGTATCCACCAACCACGTAGGGCGGGCAATCCTTTGCAAAAAGGATTTCTGCTCACCGCCGTTAATGCAAAACTAATAGAGCTTTATCAGATTTACGGTATTATTTACATGTTCTTTTTTGCGGGAGGAGATATAGCCTTTGAAAATGGCTTATCCTCACTCTACGAAAAAATATTAGTTTTTCGCCGAGCTTTCGGGACTTCCATGCCGCCGCAAAAAAGAAGTATTATTTTCCATTATAACAACGGAGAAAAAATGAAACAGATAATCAATGCTAAAATTGTAACGCGCGAAAAGGTTGTTGAAAACAAAACGCTGCTTTTCGACGAAAAAATTCTCGGTATTCTTGACAGCCCGAAGGAGGGTGTCGAGACAGTTGATGCCGAGGGGCTTTTCCTTATTCCCGGTCTTATAGATTTGCACATTCACGGCTGTAGCGGCGCCGGCGCGTCCGACGGAAGCGTTGAGTCGGTTCGCACAATGGCAGAGGGGGTTATCAAAAACGGTGTAACCGCGTTTCTGCCTACCACGATGACGCTTTCCTATGAGCAGCTTGAAAAGTCCTTTGACGCCGTGCGTGAAATTATGTATAAGGAAGGACGCGTTACCGAAAACGAAGCCGACGTGCTCGGAGTTCATGCCGAGGGACCGTTTGTAAGCGAAAAGAAAAAGGGCGCGCAAAATCCGAAGTACATAAAAAAGCTTGATACCGATTTTGTTCTTAAGCATAAGGACGTCATAAAAATTCTTACTGTCGCGCCTGAAACCGACGAGAATTTTGACGGAATCAGAAGGATAAAGAAGGAGACGGGTATCGTTTTGTCGCTCGGCCATACCGCGGCGGATTATGAAACGGCAAGCGCATCTGTGGGGGCGGGAATAAGCCACGCCACGCATCTGTTTAACGCAATGACACCTATAACTCACCGCGAGCCGGGAGCGGCGGGAGCGGCGCTCTTTTCGCCCGACGTAAGCTGTGAGCTTATATGCGACGGCTTTCACATACACCCCGCGCTTTTTGAGCCCGTGTATAGGCTTAAGGGCGAAAAGCTCAACCTTATTACCGACAGTATTGCCTGTGCGGGAATGCCCGATGGCGAGTACATGCTCGGCGGACTGAGGCACATCAAAAAGGGTATAGAGTGCCTCCTTGACGACGGAACGATAGCGGGAAGTGTTCTGACGCTTAATAAGGCGGTAAGAAACCTGAATAAAGCGGGTGTGCCGCTCTGCGGAGCGGTAAACTGCGCGTCTCTCTACCCCGCGATGACGCTCGGTATAGAAAACGAGCGCGGAGAGATACGGGAGGGGCTTTTAGCCGATTTCAGTCTTTGCGACGCGGATATAAACGTAATATCTGTATTCAGGCGCGGAAAAGCGGTAGTGTAACGTTATAAATTTCTATAAAGGGAGAACATAAAAATGAAATTCAGAAGAAAGTTTTCGGTAGTGAATTTTAAAAACCTTAAATATAAGCTTGGTGAAATGTCATTCAGCAAGGACTGGGTTACGGAAACCAAAAGAGGGGATCCGTATCCCATTCTTGAAAAGGGCGAGGGTATAACCGAAAAAACGGGTAACGGAAGATACCTCGTTGTAAATAACGGTACGGAAAAGGCAAGAGCTCGCCGCTTTATCGGTGGTTTTACCCCCTTTGCCTCTCATGCGCTTGATATTTCCTCTCTTGAAAATGGAAAAGTAGGATTTGCTTTTGTTTGCCGAGGCGGTGAGGACAGTGATTTTACCCCCGAAAACGCACCCTACGCCGAGATTTTCGTTTCAAAGAACGGCGAAAACGTTTGCATAGGATATAAGGTAAAGGGTACTGCGGTAACAGAAGGTGTAGCCGAATATAACGGCGAAATACTTGGAAAAACACTTGTGATTACCGCTCGTTACGACTTTTTCGACGTATACCTTATCTCTGACGGAAACACTGAGACTGTCTGCCACGTTCAGCTTGACGTAAAGGTTGGCGGACGCGCCGCGCTTCACTATAAACGTAACATAGACGTAACCGAGATCTGTGTTTTTGCCGAGCTTAACGCAGGCGGCAAGGCGGAGATAAAGAATGCCGAATGGTACCTTGACAGCGGAGTCGGTCAGGCGGATATGCGCCCCGTAAGATACGAGGACGGAAGTCCGATCATAGAAAACGGAAGAATTTACCTTACAATGTCGATAAGACTTGCGCTTGCCTCGTACCAGGGTATCGTTTCCTGGAACCCGTCGGGCTGTGATTTCCGACTTGAGGGCGCACTGTTCTTCGACGTAGGGGACGGCTTTATCGCGGGAGACGTTGCAACCTCTCTTATTTATAACAGAAAGACCGATAAGTGGCTGCTTTGGTACTGCTCCTTCTCTCACGAACATATACTTGCTCACGGTGAGTCGATTGCAGACCCGCGCTTTGGTATAAACATTATTGACGGAACCCTTATGCAGAGTGAAAGCAAGGACGAAAAGGGACGGTCGGTAGTAAGCGACGACAGACTGTGCTTTGCAAAGGACGGAGACGAGGATCCCGAATTCATCTATGACGAAAAGAGAGGAAAGTGGATACTCGGTATCTGCCGTCTCGTTCGTTTCCCCGAGGAAAACAACAGGATAAGATACAGATATTTCTTCTATGAATCGGACAGTCCGTTTGACGGATATAAGTATATAGGTAACAGTAACGACGGAGAAAACACGGGCGGTTCTATCGTAAAAACCGACCACGGGTACCGTTTTGTGTGCGGCTCGAATTTTGACATACGCGCACGTTACATTAACTTTGACCTTTACAACCTTGACGACCACGAGGACCTTCAGTTTGACTACGACGACGGCGGCTTCCGCGGTTGGGGTAGCGTATTCCGCTATCCGTGCGGCAGCAGATACGTCTATAAAATGATAACCTTTGACCGTCATAACGGTTCTCCCATTAACAACTGGAGCTACGGAAATATTCACGTTTTCGAGGCTGACGAATTTTAACCCGTGAAGGCAAGCGCCGGGCAACCGCCCGGTAGGTTGTGGCGACGCATACCGTGTGCGAACATATCTAACGTCGCTAAGCCAAGGTTTTGTGAAACTGCGGAACTATGGTTTTAAATATAAGTTTATACCACGGCTATAACCGTGCAGGCGGTTGCCTGCCGAAAGACACACCGACCGTCGCTAAGGTCGAACTTTGTGAAGAAACCAAGAAAATTAATAAAAACCCGGGTATACCCACAAAAATTACAGCGTGCGGTACTGACACAATAAGTAAAATATTTAAACCCGAAAGGAAAAAACTATGGCAGAGAAAATTTATTATTCGTCAATGGCGTACGCCAGATACGAGGCAAGCGGAACGCTTCCCGCAAAATTTGAAAGAATGCTTAAAAAATACGGCCCCGGTGAAAGACTGAGCGGAAAAAGAGTAGCGATAAAAATGCACGTAGGTACGGGAACGTCCTATTCCACAATCCCTCCGGTATTCGTCAGAACCCTTGTTGACTACGTTAAGGAAAACGGCGGTGAGCCGTTCATTACCGACCATAACGTCCATACCCGTCATCCCGAAAGACGCGGATATACCGAGGAAAATCTCGGCTGTCCCGTTCTTGACGACTGCTCCATAACGGGAAAATATTACTACGAAAAGGCTGTTGATTATAAAAAATTCAAGCACTGCGACGTGGCGGGACTTATACACGATGCCGATTTCTTTATCGACTTTTCGCACGTTAAAGGACACGGGGTGTGCGGATACGGCGGCGCTTGTAAGAATATCGCCATGGGGTGCGTAACCGACAGAACCCGTCGCGAGCTTCATTCGCTTGAGGGCGGTCTCGTATGGGATGCGGAAAAATGTATCCACTGCAATAAGTGTATAGATTCCTGCAACCACGAGGCTAACAAATTCTGTGAAAAGACGGGGGCGTATCGCGTTAATTACCACCACTGCACCCTTTGTCAGCACTGTATGAAGGTTTGTCCGGTAGGCGCGATAACAGCCGATACCCACAATTATACCGATTTCCAGGAGGGCATGGCGCTCTGCACAAAAACGGTGCTTGACACCTTTGCGCCCGAAAACCGTTTCTTTATCAATCTGCTTATCTCGATAACCGCGCTTTGCGATTGCTGGGGAATGACTACCCCCTCGCTTGTTCCGGATATAGGAATAGTCGCGGGATACGACATTGTTGCGGTTGAGGCTGCGTCTCTTGACCTTATAAAGGTTGAAAATCTGATACCCGCAGGCGTTCCGTCTAACATTAAGCTCGGAAATGAAGGACACCTTTTCGAGAGACTTCACGGCAAAAACCCCTATATCCACCTTGACAAGCTCGCTGAGGCAGGGCTCGGAACGAGAGACTACGAGACGGTTGAAGTAAAATGATCGGGCAGGCAAGCGTCTGCACGGTTTATAAAGTTTTTGATAAAACTTTTTTCAAAAAGTTTTCGCAGTGTGGGTGCGTAGCCCACGGACACGTCGTTTTCTTTTTGCAAGCTTTTTCTTTGCGGCTGCAAACCCAAAAGAAAAAGCGGTGGGGAGCGCTCTTTCTTGCCAACGCAAAAAGATAAGGTTCTCATAAAGACACAAAAAGGGATGGAATCTTTTGAAAGATATCCATCCCTTTTTATTTTACTCCAGCTGACTTCCGAGGAAGAATGCCGCCGATTTAATTAACTTCGCTTCGGTCTCTGCACTGCGGTTTTCTCCGTTTTCCGATTCTGAAAGAACGGAAACGACGGCACCTATAACGTCGCCTTCCGAAATTATCGGCATGGCGCAGGATATAAAATGACCGCCGCCCGCCTCGTCTATAACGCTTAATTTTCTGTCTCCGTTCTTGTACTGATACATACCGCGATTTTCGGTAATCTTTTCAAGGTCAGCGGAAATTTTTTTGTCCGCATATTCCTTTCTCGGCACGCCCGCGGTCGCGATAACCGTGTCGCGGTCGGTTATAATTACCGACAGCTCGCAGGTCTTATGCAGTGTTTCCGCATACTGCGAGGCAAACGAATTAAGCTCGCCTATCGGGGAATACTTTTTAAAAATGACCTCTCCCTCGCGGTCGGTATATATTTCAAGCGGGTCGCCCTCGCGGATACGCATAGTTCTTCTGATTTCCTTGGGGATAACGACGCGTCCGAGGTCGTCGATACGCCTTACAATTCCTGTTGCTTTCATATATATAAAAATCTCCTTTACAAAATACTGTTCAAACACGTCCTTTTCGACGCGAGTACGTAATTTTAAACGCTGGTGTTAGTATTTGTAAATTTAGGAGATTTATACTGAAAAGATTAGTAAAAAGCAAAAGGCGCGGCTACGTGATGTGAAAAGCAGCCAACGCCTTTTTTGTTTTAATTTTTTAACCGCGTAAAACCTTAAAGCTCACTGTCCATTATTTCCATCTCTACCTTAAAGGTATGGTGCTTTGCCTTATCGGTGGGAGAGATTATAATCTTTCCCCAGCCGCATTCACGGTTTTCGGTCTTTTCGGAGGGAACAGGCTCGTCATTTAACGTAAAACGGTTGTCCCCACCGCCGATAGCGCGTATTTCAGCGTTTGCGGGTTCTATAACGCGGCAGATAAGCTTTCCGCCGTTATGCTCAATCGTGATTTCGTTACCCTCAATGCGAGGCTCCGTCATGGTGTGAAGATGGAATCTCTTGATAAAGTCAGCCGATTTTGCCGTAACCTCGTCGTGTACAGTGAACGTTCCGCACGCACCCGTTTTCGGCATAAAGCTCATTTTTCGTATTACCTTTTCGCAGGTGTGAGAATATGCTTCGGTAAGATCACCGACAAGCTCTATAAGCTCGTCGCTTTCGGTGTGAGAGATTACCCTTGCCATTCTGCCGTGCTTTTCCCAGTCCTTTGCGATGTCGGGCTCGAAAACGTAGCTCGAGGTTAACCACGGCATTTTCGTGCCGCCGTCATTGATAAGCTCGGCAAAGCCCGAGGGGTACATCTCGCGTTTGTCTACGACCTTCACGCTCGGATCGCGTACGGTAAGACAGTTGTGCGCAGAGGTTCTTATAAGATAATTGAAGAAATGGTTGTTTCCGTAAATATAGTATGCCCCGGAGCTTGATACAAGTATACCGTTATGATATATCTGGAAATCTCCCGTGTCGTAATGCTCGTGTCCCATACACCAAAGCTCTCCCACCTTCATATAGACGGTTGTGCCTTTTTCCTCGTCCTTATAAACGGTAACGCCGTTAGGATAGGGGAAGTGATGTGCTTTAGCGTAAGGCTCGGGAGTGAAGGGCTCTGTGAGTCTGTTGAATATCAGATGTACTATGGGAGAATATATGCCCTCACCGTAGACGCCGTATTTGTAGAACCCGAGATTGTAAACCGAGGGGAGCATGATCTCGTCGTGGCTGTTTTCCTGCCAATACCTGCGGTAATGCTCGTTGCCCGTAATTGCGCCCGCAAGGAAATTTACCACTGTAAAAGGGTATTTGATGGCGATACCGCCGCCCTTGTCGTCGTTACAGTCGTTTCCTATTCTGAGATTTTCACCGTCGGCGCGGGTGAGATAGTAGTAGCTGTCGGCAAGCGTCTCAACGTTTTTGTCAAATATCCGTTCTCCGCTCATCGTATAAAATAAAAGCTGACACCAGAGTGCCGCGCTGTGGCGGTAGGCACCGTATGACGGACCTTGGTGATGGAGACCGCCGCTGAAGGCGAAGCGGTAGAAGGGAACGTAGTCGTCAAAGATTCTTCCCGCGCAGTAGTCGTATATATCCGGTCTTTCGTCGTAAACCGCGATGGAAAAGCCAAGCATATCGCGCATAAGCTGCGTTTCGTGCGCATGACTGTTCGTGTCGCGCTGCTTTGTCGGCGGATAACCCATCTCCATCGACGCGCTGAGAAGCTCCTCGCATCTTGAAATTATGTACTCCTTTTCGTCCTGCCTGAGGTAGGGGTACAGCCAGTCGTACATACACGAGACAGAGAAAACGAGATGCCCCGTATGGCGGCAAAGCATGAGATTTACGTTGCTTTGCGCCCTGTAATACTTTATTACCGAGATAGCGGTTTCGATAACCCTTCTCGCTTCGTTTCCGTCGCGGTTTACCCAAGCGGAAAAAGCCTTAGCCTCTATCATAAAGCAGACCATAAGGTTATATCTGCCCTCTTTAATATCGGTGAAGAAATGGCTGAAATCCTTTTTCAGCACGCGAAGGTACAGCTCGTATGCCCTTGTGTTTTCGGGATGAGTAAAGCCCGAGGTGATCCTCTCCCTGTCGCGTTCTCTGAACATAAGTCTCGGGTGCTCGCTCGGTGGGAGAATTTTCGGTTTGTTGTAAGGCGAGGTTAACATATAAATCTCCGTTCTGTTGTAAGGCTTGGTAGCGGTGTAAAATAAATTCTGAACCTTAAAACGTCTTATTTGCTTTTTGGTAACGGGTAAAAACGCGGTACGTGTACTTAGAATTTCGACATATTTTTTGCGTAGCTCGGTAATATTTCGTCCTTAAGGGGCGCGCCATTATCTATAAAATCGCGGCTTTCGGTTAAAAGATCCCTTGTAAGAACGCGTCTTAAGTTGGTGGTAACACCGCCATGATGAGGAAGCATCAGTACGTTGTCAAGGGACAGAAGCGGATCGTCCGTGTCGATAGGCTCGCGCTCATACACGTCGAGCGCGGCTGTGAAATGTCCTTTTTGAAGATGCCTTGTCAGTGCCGCCTGATCAACGACGCCGCCTCTTGCGGTGTTTACAAGGAGCGCGCCGGGCTTTATCATTGAAAGAAGCCGGTCATCGATCATATGGTGTGTTTTGTCGTTATATGGGGTATGCAGAGAAATGATATCGCAGGTAGAGAAAAGCTCCTCAAGATCGCACCGGGTAAGACCGTATCTCTCCTTGTCGGACTCCGGTATATCAACAATGTCGTAAACCTTTAAATCCACGTTAAATACCGAGAGCTTTTTTGCGACGTGGCGACCGACACCGCCGTAGCTGACGATACCGACCGTTTTGTATATAAGTCCGTCGGTGGCATCGCCTTCAAGCGACCAGATTTTGTCTTTTTTCAGTCTTTCGGAGTAGTAAGGAATATTTCTTAGCGCCGCCAGCATATAAGCGACCGCGCCCTCCGCGGTAGATTCCGAGAAGTAGTCGTGGGCGCTGATAACGCGAATGCCTCTTTCCCACACGTTCGCTTGTACGATAGGAGCGACGGTTGAGCCGAGGTGGCAGATCAGCTTAAGCCTTTTTGCGCAGTCAAGAATCTCCTCGTCGATAGCCGGCGATTCCCAGCAGCTGACGTAGAGGTCGCAGTCCGAGATAAGGCGCTTAAACTCATCCCTTGACGTATTGTTTCTGCCGCCGCAAAAGACCGTCTCACCAAGAGAGTGTGCAAGGTCAATATTGTCTTTTGTAAAAAACGTGTTCATTATAATTTCGTTTGCTACTGAAACAAGTACTTTCATAAAAATTTCCTCATATAAATATTTCGATGATGCGCACGCGGACTGTGCGGTAAAATCATTGTAGCATAAAGGTGTGTTTTTGTCAAGGCAAAACGGAAAGCCAGCCTTGTCAGGCGGCAAAGCACGTACGGTACAAAGTATTATATTTTTTTACTGTACGTCTTGATTATTTTTTGATTTTGTGTTATAATGTCGATAGTGAAACTTAATATAAAAAGAAACGGAGAAAAATTATGTTTAAAAAACTTGGACTTCAGCTTTATACCGTCAGAGATTTTATGACGGACGAAAAATCGGTAGGCGAGACCTTTGAAAGACTTGTTAAAATGGGATACACCGAGGGACAGACCGCGGGAGACAACATCGAGCTTCCCGGCTTTGCCGACCTTGCCAAAAAAACCGGTATGACCATCGTCGGAACTCATTACAGCTTTGATAAGATAGTAAACAACCCAAAGGGAACGATGGCGCTTCACGAGGCTCTCGGTACCAAAAACGTCGGTGTAGGCGGTATGCCGGGCGATGCAAGAAAGAGCTACGATAATCTTATGAGCTTTATCGAGACCTTCAATAAGACCGCTGAGCTTTACGCAAAAGAGGGCTTTAAGCTTACATACCACAACCACTCGTTTGAGTTTACCAAGATTAACGGTCAGAAGACCATGATGGACTACCTCTACGAGGAGCTTGATCCGAAGAATACCTCTTTTGTTCTTGATACCTGCTGGGTAGCCCACGGAGGCGCGGACGTACGCTACTGGATGGAAAAGCTTGCCGGAAGAATAGACATTCTTCACCTTAAGGAGATAGAGGCGTACTATGACGAAAAGGGCGCTGTAACTCAGGGGTACACCAACGTAGGTAACGGTAACATCTGGTGGGACGGAGTTCTTGAAACTGCTGAAAAGATAGGCGTTAAGCACTACGTCGTTGAGCAGGACAACCGCTGGATAGATAACGATCCCTTTAAGTCGCTTGCCGCCAGCCGCGAGTATCTTGCAAAATATATGAAATAAAAATCGCTTGGCAATTTTCTGATACACGGTGTAATATTCACAGCTTTAGTAAGGAGATGGAATATGAATAAAAACTTACGTTACGAAGAAAAGGAATGCGACCTCTGTATAATCGGAGGCGGTCTTGCGGGTTCGTTTGCGGCGCTTTCCGCGGCAAGACACGGAGCGAAGGTTGTGCTTATCCAGGACAGACCGATGCTCGGCGGTAACGCCTCGTCGGAGATACGCATGTGGATAAGAGGCGCAAAGGGAATATACAACCGTGAAGCGGGACTTATTTCCGAGCTTGAGGAAAAGAATATATACTTTAACCCCTCACTTAATCATTCTATGTTTGACGCTACACTTTTCGACATGCTTTACGAGAATGAAAATATTGAGCTGCTGCTCAATACGTCCTGCGCCGACCTTGAAATGAAGGACGGAAAAATCGAGAGTGTAACCGCTTGGCAGCTTACTACATATACCTGGATAACGGTTAAGGCAAAGCTGTTTGCCGACTGCTCTGGCGATAGCATTTTGGCGACTATGAGCGGAGCTCTTTTCCGTAAGGGCAGAGAGGCGAAAACCGAGTTTAACGAAACCCTTGCTCGGGAAAAAGAGGATACACATACTATGGGTATGTCTATAATTCTCGCGGCAAGAGAGACCGATCACCCGGTTAAATTTAACCCGCCGCCGTTTGCGACTAAGTATCCCGACGACGAGGCGTTTAAGACAGATGCGGGCGCAAGTAAGCACGCGCTTGTACGTAGCCACAGAATATCGACCGACGGCTGTAACCTCTGGTGGGTTGAGCTTGGAGGACATATGGACTCCATTCACGATACCGAAAAGCTCCGTAATCAGCTTCTTGCCAACATATACGGAGTATGGGATCACATAAAGAACCACGGTAACCACGGAAACGAGAACTGGGAGCTTGAATGGGTAGGATTTTTGCCGGGTAAAAGAGAATCCCGCCGCTATATCGGAGACATTATCGTTACCGAAAACGATATTAATGAAGGCGGTAACTTTGACGATGAAATAGCGTTTGGCGGTTGGCCGATGGACGACCATAACCCCTACGGAATGTTAAAAAATCCTTACTCCAGCGTTGCGACGGTTATGAATCCCGTAAACGCACCGTACGGACTTCCTTTCCGCGCGCTTTACTCAAAAAATATAGATAACCTTATGTTTGCGGGAAGAAATATAAGCGCAACCCATATCGCGCTTTCCTCAACCCGCGTTATGGCAACCTGCGCTCTGCTCGGTCAGGCAATGGGTACGGGTGCCGCTCTTGCGGTAAAATACGGGGTAACTCCGAGAGGGGTTTATCAGCAGTATATAGGCGAGCTTCAAAAGCAGCTTATGGACGACGGCGTATTCCTTCCTCATATTAAAAGAGAGGCTTCGGAGCAAACCCTGAAGGCGAAAATAAATATAAGTGCCGAGGAGAGGGAGCGTCTCTTTAACGGTATCGAGCGTCCGAGAGACGGCGAGACGGAAAACGGAATTTACGTAAAGGTAGGGGATAGCCTCACATTTAAATACGATGCGCCCGAAAAGCTCGGAACATTACGAATGCAGTTTGATCCCGACTATTCAAGGGATTCGGTAACCGAAAACCGCGAGATAAAGCTTTTCGCTATGAAGATAAATACGGGCTTTGATTTTAAGCCGGTCAAGGTCGCGGCAACCATTCCGAAGGCGTTTACCGTTTATGCCGACGGAAAAGAGATATTTAAAACGGAGGATAACTACCGTTCGTTTGTAAAGGTTCCGCTTGACGTTACGGCAAACGAGATAAGCGTTAAGTTCGGAGAGACAAACGGAGCGGAAAGCATCCACCTGTTTGCGGCTGATTTTATTTAATTAAACAAACAAAGGAGCAGGGTAAGTGCCTTGCTCCTTTTTGTTTTATTTAATGCTCATATGGCTTATCAAAAAACTCTGTCTTAAGCCTAAAAGCATCTCTGTTAAACCGCTTTCCGCATACCGAGATTATTTTACCCGCCAGAACGTCGGTGCTATCGACGAGGGTTAAACCGTCAAGGCAAGAGGACACAAGCGAAAGCTCGGTGCAGCCGAGAAGAAATACAGTTTTGCCTACGTCAAATTCCGATTTGAGCCGCTCCGTAAGAGCCGCCGTCTTGCCCACGGAGGGGGATGCCGCCTTTATCTCCCTTATCAGTCTCATGATTTCCTCGCAAACGGCGGGGGAGGGGTATCTGATTTTCACATTTTTTGGAGAGAGCGCGGCATAAATATCCGCTTTAACCGTTCCGAGGGTGGCAAGAACGCAAAGGTCCTTTTCGGGGTATGCGCGCGCCGCGTAAGAGACCGTTTCTCTTACCGTGTTAATGAATTTTATACCCCGTACCCCCTCGAAGTCCCTGTAAAAGTAATGCGCGGTATTGCACGCAACGGCAAAGTAACGGCAGCGGAGCTTTTTCGCCGCCGCTATCTGTTCTTTTATAGCCTTAAGCGGCGACAGGGGTGCGGTTAAACGGATGATTTTTGTGTTTGAAGTTGCCTCTTTTGACAAGTCGGATTTGCGCGTGCGGGGTGCGGTTAAACGGATGTTTTTTATATTTGGCTTTTTCCCGTTTGATAAAATAAATTCGCTCCTATCGGGGGTATTTGGTGCGTTGAAAACGCATAAGGAGACGTGCTCCGCATCGCATTTTGCATCGGTGTACAGTATAATCCTGCGCATAAGCTCGGCTGTCGCGGCGGGGCCCATTCCTCCGATTATACATACGTCAAATGGGGTGTTCTTTGCTCTGAAAAACATTTATCCGGTGTAAAAACGGTGTGTGGATAAGGGGTTAATAGATAAACGCGTTAAAGAGCCTTGAGAGAAGTCCGAAAAAGCTTATTCTGCCCACGTCCTCTGGCGCCTTTATCGGAATTTCGGCT
>JAZRDX010000098.1:0-10771 GCA_045660565.1 Eubacteriales bacterium | reverse complement strand
TCGACGTCGATAAGAGGTCTTCATCACCTTGTATATGAAATAGTTGATAACTCCATAGACGCAGCAATAGCGGGCTACTGCTCCGAAATCCTCGTTACACTTCATAAGGACGGAAGCGCGTCGGTTCAGGATAACGGACGCGGTATTCCTCCGTCAATTCATAAAACAGGTAAGCCTACTCCCGAGGTTGTATTTACCGTTCTGCACGCGCGAGGAAAATTCGGCGGCGGCGGATACGTTATATCCGGAGGTCTCCACGGAGTCGGAGCATCGGTAGTTAACGCTCTTTCCGAGTGGCTTTACTACGAAAACTGCCGAGACGGAAAATGCTACACGCAGAAATTCTCGCGCGGCCACGTTACCGAGGACTATAAATGCGTAGGAGACACGGAAAAGAGCGGTCTTTACGTAAAATTTATGCCCGACGCTACCATTTTTGAAGAAGTAAACTTTGAATACGACGTTCTCCTTAACAGAATGAGAGAGCAGGCGTTCCTTAACGCGGGTATAAAGATTATATTCCGCGACGAAAGAGGAGAGGAGCTAGTAGAAAACGTTCTTCAGTACGAGGGCGGTATTACCAGCTTCGTTTCTCACCTCAATTCCATTAAGCACTGTGAGCTTATCCATTCCGACGTAATATACATGAAGTCGCAGAACGGCGTAAGCACGGCAGAGGTAGCTATGCAGTATAACGATACCTATGCCGAAACGAAAATGACCTTCGCAAACAACATAAACACCGTCGAGGGCGGTATGCACGAGACCGGCTTTAAGATGGCTCTTACCAAGGTTGTAAACGATTACGGAAGAAAATACGGACTTATCAAGGATAAGGATCCCGATCTTAAGGGTGAGGATACCAGAGAAGGTCTTACCGTCGTCGTTTCGGTTAAGCTTCAGGACGCGCAGTTTGAGGGACAGACTAAGTCCAAGCTCGGAAACTCCGAGATGAGAACGATGGTAAATAACCTCGTTACCACAAAGCTTGCCGAATATTTTGAGGAAAATCCCGCTGTCGCAAGAGCAATACTTGAAAAGACGCTTGCGGCATCAAGAGCGAGAGAGGCGGCAAGAAAGGCAAGAGAGGCATCGAGAAGAAAAGGTGCTCTTGACGGAGCGTCGCTTCCCGGAAAGCTTTGGGACTGTCAGGAAAAGCGTATAGAGGTTACCGAGCTTTATCTTGTTGAGGGTAACTCCGCAGGAGGCTCCGCAAAGGGAGCGCGTGATTCCAGATACCAGGCGATACTTCCTCTGCGCCGTAAGGTTCTTAACGTTGAAAAGAGCCGACTTGATAAGGTTTATTCAAACCAGCAGCTTTTACCGATAATTCAGGCGATAGGCTGCGGTATCGGAGACGATTTCGATATGGGTAAGCTCCGCTACGGCAAAATTGTCATAATGGCGGATGCTGACGTCGACGGTTCTCACATTCAGATACTTCTCCTTACCTTCTTCTTCAGACATATGAAGCAGCTTATAGAGGAAGGACATATCTACCTTGCAATGCCTCCGCTTTACAAGGTATTCAAGGGTAAAAACGAAAGATACGCCTTCTCGGACGAGGAAAGAGACGCCATTATTCAGGAGCTCGGCGGCGAAAGAGTAGAAGCGGAAAGATATAAAGGTCTCGGTGAGATGGACCCCGAGCAGCTCTGGGAAACCACGATGGATCCGAAGAGAAGAACGCTTAAGCTCGTTACCATTGAGGACGCAATGCTTTGCGACGAGGTATTCTCGCTTCTTATGGGCGACCAGGTTGAGCCGAGACGTGAGTTTATCGAGGCTAACGCGAAGTACGTTTCTAACCTTGATATTTAAAAATAATTTTTGCCCGAATTTTCACTTTATCAGGTAATGACGGCGCAGTAAGAATACAGGCAAAAAAATAAAAAATCCCCATGTTTAAAAAGTTTTCCACAGGGTGTGAAAAAGCTTGGGGAAAACTTCTTAAATATTGCTACCGAAATAAGAAAAAAAGTGCTTTTTAAAGTTTTTCGACAGTGGTCGGGAAAAGATAGAAAATGCAGATAAAATAAGGAAAAACGGAAAAAAAGAAAAGGTAAAAAGTTTTTTTCGGATAAAGAAAAAATTTTTTACGCCGTAACGTGAAAAACAACTTTTGTCTTGTTAAAAGATTAGTGAAATTCGGTGGTTTATACCGCTTTTTCAGTACGGCTTTTAACAGGAGAAAAAAACGTAAGGGAGTACCTCCGTACCCCCCGAAAAAAACAAAAAGCTAAGCCGATTACAGAAAGGACTTTTTGGTAATGGATAAAAAGAGAGAAAACGAAGATATAGAATTTAAAGACCAAAAAATTGTTCCCGTTCAAATGGGAAAGGAAGTAAAAACTTCATTTATAAATTATGCGATGAGCGTTATTATGGCGAGAGCGCTTCCCGACGTTCGCGACGGTCTTAAGCCGGTTCACCGCCGTATACTCTACGCTATGTACGAGGACCACCTTACTTACGATAAGCCGTTCCGTAAATCCGCGACCACCGTCGGTAACGTTCTCGGACGCTACCATCCCCACGGAGACACCGCGGTTTACGACACTATGGTTCGTATGGCGCAGGACTTCTCGCTCAGATACCCCCTTATCGACGGACACGGAAACTTCGGTAACATAGACGGAGACGACGCTGCGGCTTACCGTTATACCGAGGCGAGAATGAGTAAGCTCGCCGATTCGATGCTTGTCGATATTGAAAAGGACGTCGTTGATTTCACTCCGAACTTTGATAACAAATTAAAGGAGCCCACCGTTCTTCCGTCAAGATTTCCGAACCTTCTCGTTAACGGTTCGATAGGAATTGCGGTCGGTATGGCTACAAATATCCCGACACACAACCTCGGAGAGGTTATCGACGGCGCTATCTGTCTTATGAATAACCCCGACGCGACTACCGCTGACCTTATGGAGCACGTAAAGGGCCCTGACTTCCCGACGGGAGCAATAATCTGCGGAACGAGCGGAATAAGAGAGGCTTACGAGACGGGACGCGGAAAGATAAAGGTTCGTTCCCGCGCAACGGTTGAGGAAGAAAACAGAAGAATAGTTATAACCGAAATACCTTATCAGGTAAATAAGGTAACCCTCGTTGAGCAGATGGTAAACTGCCATAAGGAGAAAAAGGTTGACGGCATCACCGATATACGCGATGAATCGGGTAAGGACGGACTTCGTATAGTCGTAGAATTCCGCAGAGACGTCAACGGTCAGGTTCTTCTTAACCAGCTTTATAAATATACTCAGCTTGAGGACACCTTCGCGGCTAATATGCTCGCGCTTGTTGACAATATTCCGAAGGTTCTCGGACTTAAGGATATGCTTCATTATTATATCGAGCATCAGAAGGAGGTTATTGTCCGCCGTCTGAAGTTCGAGCTTGAAAAGGCGAAAAAGGAAGCGCATATCTGCGAGGGATATACGATAGCTTCCGATAATATCGACGAGGTTGTTGAGATAATCAAGGGCTCGTCCAATATCGCAGACGCTAAGGAAAGACTTTGCGTAAGATTCGGTCTTACCGATCCGCAGGCTCAGGCAATAGTCGAAATGACGCTCGGACGTCTTACAGGACTTGAGCGCAAGAAGGTTGAGGAGCGTCTTGCAAAGCTTTACGCATTAATAGAGGATATTACGGACAAGCTTTCGCACGAAGACAAGATAATGCAGATCATAAAGGACGACCTTACCGAGCTTAAAAACAAGTTCTCCGATGAAAGACGTACCGAGATAAGTCTCCTTGCCGACATAGACGACGAGGACCTTATCGAAAGACATACCTGCGTAATCACCATGACGCACGCGGGATACATCAAGAGAATGTCCTCCGAGAGTTATAGCGCTCAGGCAAGAGGCGGTAAGGGAATTAAGGGAATTACCACCAAGGAAGAGGACTTCGTTGAAAGCGTAATGGCAGTTCACAGCCACTCCGACCTTATGCTCTTTACCAATTTCGGAAAGGTATTTACCACGAGAGCTTATAAGGTACCCGAGGCAAGCAGAACGGCAAAGGGAACGAACGTCGTTAACCTGCTTGAAATGACCGAGGGAGAAAAGGTTACCGCGATGATTTCGGTAAACGATTACAGCGAGGAGGAATATCTCCTTACCGTAACCAAGTTCGGTATAGTTAAGAGAACGAGACTTTCCGAGTACGAATATCAGCGTAAGGGCGGTAAGATAGCGCTTACGCTTGACGAGGGAGACGAGCTTGTTTACGCGCGCCATACCACCGGAAGCGATGAAATTATTATCGCAACGAAATACGGAAACGCGGTTCGCTTTGATGAAAACGACGCAAGAGTAATGGGAAGAACCGCAAGAGGTGTTCGCGGAATAAGACTTTCCGAAAACGATTACGTAGTCGGTGTTGCGCTTGTAAATGATGACGCTCTGCTTCTTACCGTTACCGAGAACGGATTTGGTAAGAGAAGCCGCTTCAGCGATTTCGTTACCAGAAACAGAGGCGGTAAGGGAGTTTACGTACACGGACTTAACGATAAGACAGGACCTCTCGCGGCTATCGCGACGGTTAGTGAGGAGGACGACGTAGTTCTCGTTTCCAATGACGGAATAACCATAAGAACGCACGTAAGCGATATTTCCGTTTATTCGAGAAGCGCGAGCGGAGTTATAGTTATGAGACTTTCCGAGAGCGGAAAGGTTTGCTCTCTTGCTAACGTCGGAAAGTCCGATGAAGAGGAACCCGTGTTAGACGAAAACGGTAACCCCATCGTAAAAGAAACGGCGGAAAATACCGAAAGCGGTGATACTGCCGAAAATACCGAAAGCGTTGAGAATTCGGAGAACACCGACAGTGCAGAAAAAACCGAAAACGACGGAACGGATATTTAAAATTCACTCGGTCGGAGGAAAAAATATTGTTTAAGTCGATAAAAAAACTATCATTAATTTTATTAACGTTCATTCTGATAGCCGCAGCGGTAATTTCCTGCGGCGGCGGTGCCGATGAAACAGAGGTTCTCACTGCGTTTACCGAGCTTTATAATAAGTCCGTACCGATAAACGAGTATATTTTCGGAAAAGGGCTTCCTTACGATAACCCCGAAAGCTACAATATAGAGGAGCTTTCCTCTCCCTATTACGTTCCGGTTTCCGAAAGCTCTCCGTATAAAACGAAAGCGGAGCTTGAAGCGGCAATTCTCGCCGTTTATTCAAGAGATTATTACGACGTAAGTATGCGTCAGGGACTTTTTGACGGATACGGAGAGAAAAATAAGGAAAAGCCGAGATACGTAGAGGAAAACGGTGTTCTGAAAATAGATATTACCAAATCGCAGCTTATTACGATAAACGGTGCTTTTGACACGTCGACGGCAAGAGTAAAAAGCTCGTCTGCTACCGAGGCGGTTGTAACCGCGACCTGGAAATCGGGAGATACGGCTAAGGAATACGACCTTACCATGGTTTACGAAAACGGAGTCTGGAGAATGGACAGCCCGACATATTAACCGGCGGGGAGCACCCGGAGGCATATGGCGACGGCGGGGAGCCCCCGCTGGCATATGGCGGCAGGATGTAAATGCGAACACACCGAGTGCCGCTAAGGCTAAGGCATTGCTAAAAATTTAAAATACTTGTAGGGGAGGATGTTATCCTCCCGTGCGGGTAGCAAATGGCGACGACCGGGTAGTACCCGGTTGCAAAATAATAAGATAATACCGAATTAAATAGGCTCCCTCCGGGAGGGGGCTCCGCGAAGCGGTGGAGGAGACCGCGTAAAAATCTCCTGCACTTCGCAAATAAATTGATAGAAAAACCAAAACTCAGAAAGGAATACATAATATGGCAGTAAAACAGACTAAAAAAGAGGTTGAAGGCGCTGCTCTCGACAGAAAAAAAGCGCTTGATACCGCAATAGCTCATATAACTAAAGCCTATGGTCAGGGAACCATAATGCGTCTCGGAGAGAACGCTAAGATGCAGGTAAGCGCGGTTTCAACCGGCTCCATAATGCTTGATACAGCGCTCGGTATCGGCGGAGTTCCGAGAGGACGTATAGTTGAAATATACGGCCCCGAATCCTCCGGTAAAACCACGGTTGCGCTCCACGTTGTAGCGGAGGTACAGAAGCTCGGCGGAACCGCGGCGTTCATCGACGCGGAGCATGCGCTTGATCCCGTCTACGCGAAAAACCTCGGAGTTGATATAAACGAGCTTCTCATTTCTCAGCCCGACAGCGGTGAGCAGGCACTCGAAATCACCGAGGCACTCGTCCGTACGGGAGCAACCGACGGGATAGTCGTTGACTCTGTTGCGGCACTTGTTCCTCAGCAGGAAATCCACGGCGATATGGGTGCTTCCCACGTCGGCGCACAGGCAAGACTTATGAGCCAGGCTATGAGAAAGCTCTCGGGAGCTATCTCGAAATCCAACTGCGTATGTATCTTTATCAACCAGCTCCGCGAAAAGGTCGGAGTTATGTACGGTAACCCCGAGGTAACCCCCGGAGGCCGTGCGCTTAAGTTCTACGCCTCTGTAAGAATAGAGGTAAGAAAGGCGGAGGCGCTGAAAAACGGAGCCGATACCTACGGAAACAGAGTAAAATGTAAGGTCGTAAAGAATAAGGTTGCACCGCCGTTCAAGACCGCGGAGTTCGATATACTTTACGGTAAGGGAATTTCAAAATCCGGCGAGCTTCTCGACCTTGCAATTGAGCTTGAAATAATAGAAAAGAGCGGATCGTGGTTCTCCTACGACGGTAAAAAGCTCGGACAGGGTAAGGATAACATTAAAGCGATACTTGAAAGCGATCCGAAGCTCTTTGCCGAGATTGAAAAGAAGGTCAGAGGCGAGGGCGATAAGCTTGACCTTGATATGAAGGAAAAGTACGTTGACGAGGACGACGGAGAAGACGACGAGCTTTTTGACGTAAAGCTCGATATGGACGAAGATGCGTAAGATACCGCTTCCCGACGAAAACAGAAGGCACGCGGAAAGACTTACCGACGGAATTTCAAGCGACGGTGATCTTTCCAATACCGATGAAGGATTTTACGATGCTGACAACGGCGAGGAGCTTATCAAAAAAAACGCGAAAAAAAGCGCAAGAGAATACGCTCTTTTGCTTGTTTCAACTCACACCTACACCGAAAACGCGCTTTTCAGGAAGATAAAATCAAAAAGAATTTACTCCGACGAGGATATTTCGGACGCTGTTGAATACGTTAAGGGCTTCGGCTACGTAAACGATAAAAGACTTGCGGAAAACGCGGTACCAAAGCTTGCGGAAAAGTGCTTTGGTAGGTCTAAAATCTGCCGCTACCTTCAGTCAAAGGGAATAGACGAGGATATAATAGACGGACTTGATTTTTCCGAGATTGATTTCGTTTATCACTGCAAAAAACTGCTTGACAGATACGCGGGAAAGCCGGACGAAAAGGTTATGCGCGCACTGCTTAACGCAGGATACACCTATGACGAAATTTCGGCGGCGAAAAGAATAAAGGATTAAAGAGAAAAAACATAGGCGACCGTTGGTCGTCAAAATAAACCACCTTCTAACCCGATTGCGGCGGTACTAAGGCAACGTTATGCGAATAAATAGCGATGCCATTAAGATACCGCCCTGCAAATAAACACCTGAATTTTTGCAAAACAACTATGCAAAAGGACTTATAATAAAATGGAAAACAAAAAAACAAAAATAGGCTTTGTTTCCCTCGGCTGTTCAAAAAATCTTATGGATACCGAGGTTATGCTCAGCGAGCTTAACGCCGCAGGGTACGAGATAACCGCGGAGGAAACGGAAGCCGACATAATTATACTTAACACCTGCGGTTTTATAAAAGAAGCAAAAACCGAGGCGATAGACAACATTCTCGATATTGCTTGGTTAAAGCAGAACGCCTCTCTTAGAGGTCTTATAGTTACCGGTTGTCTCGTTCAGAGATACGGTCAGGAGATACTAAACGAGATGCCCGAGGTTGACGCTATCCTCAGTGTGGGTTCGATCCACGAGATAGTAAACGCTGTAAAAGCTGTCGAAAAGGGCGAAAAATTCGTCTCGATAAAGAAACCCGAGGAGGCTTCTCTTGGTGGAGACAGAATAGTAACCACCCCCGAGCATTACGCTTATATGAAGATAGCCGAGGGCTGTGATAACCGCTGTACCTACTGCGCCATACCCGATATAAGAGGAAAGTTCCGTAGCAGAGCCATGGAGGACCTCTTAAAGGAAGCAAAGGATATGGAGGCACTCGGCGTAAGAGAGCTTATTCTCGTGGCGCAGGATACCACGCGTTACGGAGAGGATCTGTACGGTGAATATAAGCTGCACGAGCTTATCCGTCTCATAACGGATAACACAAACATTCCGTGGATAAGAATTTTGTACTGCTATCCCGACAAGATAACCGACGGACTTATCGAGGAGTTTAAGAACAACGAGCGTCTTGTAAAGTACATAGACATTCCCATTCAGCATATCAGCGAAAAGATACTTAAGAAAATGAACCGCCACGGCGGTAAAGAGGCTATCGTTTCCTCTCTTAAAAAGCTTCGTCAGATACCGGATATGATTATCCGCAGTACGGTTATAGTCGGATTTCCGGGTGAAAACGGAGCAGACTTTGCGGAGCTTATAGAGTTCCTTAAGGAAACACGTTTCGACCGTCTCGGAGCCTTTGAATATTCAAAGGAGGACGGAACCCCTGCGGCGTCATTCGGCTCTCAGGTCGGAGCGGCTAAGAAGAAAGAAAGACGCGATGCGGTAATGGAGCAGCAGGCGGAGATAGTCGCCGAGCTTAACGCGGAAAAGGAAGGAAAAATCGTAAAGGTTCTTATTGAGGGCTACGATCCCGTATCCGAGTCGTATTATTCAAGAAGCTATGCCGACGCTCCCGAAATCGACGGTAAAATCTACATTACGGGTGCGCCGAAGAACGCGTTTTTCCCGGGCGACTTCGTTGACGTAAAGATATACGCATCTCTTGACTGCGACCTCGTTGCCGAGGTTTTCAGCGGAACAAAGCATAAGAAATAAAACTCACCGAAATTTTTGCGAAACCTCTTATGTTTGATATTTAATGAAAAGTAACATTACGGCTATATGCCACCGGAGGCTCTCCGGGAAGAAAGGAATTAAAAAAATGAATTTACCGAACAAACTTACCTGCGCGAGAATGGCGCTTATACCCTTTTTCCTCTTTTTCTTAATTTTCCCCGAAATAATAGGTCTTACTTTGTCAAGAATAATAGCGGCGGCAATATTTGCAGTAACCGCTTTTACCGATATGCTTGACGGTAAAATCGCGAGAAAATATAACCTCGTAACCGATTTCGGAAAGTTTATGGATCCGCTTGCCGATAAGCTTATGGTTTTCGGAGCGATGATCGGAATACTCGTTTTAAATACCGTAAGCGGAGTTGATGCTCTTAACGTTTTCAATAAGGTTTTCGCTGTTTGCGCTTTCATAATTATATTCAGAGAGCTTGCGGTTACCTCTATGAGAATGGTTGTTTCAAATGCCGAGGGAATAGTTATCGCGGCAAACATTTTCGGAAAGCTTAAGACCGTTTCGCAGATTATAGGTATAGTGGTTATACTTATCGAGCCTGTTATTTTTGATGCATTTAAGGCTCCTTGCGTACCTTATGCTTCCTACGTTATGCTCGGAATAATGGTTTTCACAACCCTTTTCTCGGGATTTAACTACTTTAAGGCATACTGGCCTCATATAAATTCAAATAAGTAATTCTTTTAAATCTAAGACTGTCTTATGGCAGCAAACCAGGAGGAATTATGGCATTTACCTATTGCACTAACTGTGGGGAAAAGATAGACGATAGCGTCGAAAGATGTCCTCACTGTAATCACCCGAAGCGGGCGGACAGAGTATACGGATACACCCCGGAAAGCTTTGGTAAAAAGGAAAATACCGAGCAGACGGGACAGCAGGGAAATGGGCAGGCAAACGGAAATCCGTATAACGGACAGAACCCGAACGGTCAAAATGGCGGACCGTGGCAGAACCCGAACGGCCAAAGCGGAAATCCCTACGGAAACGGCCAAAACGGAAACCCCTATGGGAACGGTCAGGGCAGAAATCCTTGGGAAAACAATGGGCAGAACCCGAATGGTCAAAACGGAAACCCCTATGGAAACGGTCAAAGCGGAAATCCTTGGGAAAATAACGGTGGCCCGTACGGACAAGGTGGACCGTGGAATCCGAACGGCAACATGGGCGGCGGCCCTTATTACGGCGGAAACGCGCCGTGGCAGCCGAGGGAGAGAAGAAGCCTTAGCGTAGGACTTATTGTGTTTTCAATAATAAATATATTGCTCGGTACTTGCTGCGCCGGAAGTATTTTCGGAATTATCGGACTTGTTTTCGCGATAACCGCAAGAGATGCGGCGACCGAGGAGGAAGAGATACGCAGAAAGAAAATTTCGCTCGCAATAAATATAATCGCCGTGGTTCTCACCGTTGCGTTTGTAATAAGCTTTGCGATAAGCTTCATTCAGGGCGGCGGAGCTTCGGTGTTTATGCCGCAGTAAAATAAAGAATACAAAAAGCCGCACTCATACCGAGTGCGGCTTTTGCTGTGATGTCGGGTACCCGGCGGGTAGCCCCCGAACATTATTCCTTCTCTTTTTTCACAAGAACGTATTCGGGGTTTCTGATTAATATTCCTTCTTCGATAGGCAGAACCTCTACCTCTTTTCCCATACTAAAAAGCTTTCTCATATCCATAGGAACGCTCATTCTTCCCTCTTTATCTATCTGTTTTATTAC
>JAZRDX010000097.1:0-2445 GCA_045660565.1 Eubacteriales bacterium | reverse complement strand
AAAGGTCAAACTTATTTTTTATTTTTTCAATAAGCGCCGTTGCCTTCGGGGGTATCTCGGAAAAGTGTCTTTCGTAAGAGTCGAATACAAGCTCTCCGTCCTCGTTAATGACCGCGCTTTTTATAGTTGTTGAACCGATATCAAGTCCGATATTCAGCATATATATATCACCTTTATAAAAAATTTTAATTAAATACAAAAACTGTACACTATAATTTTACCAAACATTAATGTACTTTTCGTGAATATATTTGCGTGATTTTATAAAAAAATGCAAAAGAAATCACCCCAAACCGCTCATTTTGCAGTTTTTGGGGTGATTGTTAGTTTTAAACCCAGTGATTTGAAAATATTTTATGAAACCGAAACAGTCTCTCCTACGCGCTGTGCAGCCTTTAAAACCGCTTCTCTTATCTTCATAATCTCCAGCGTTTGCTCCTTTGTCGGATTAAAGCTTCCCGTCTCAAAAAAGCTTACTATATCGGCTATAAGTCCGTTGAAAAAAGCCGAGGTAATGGGTGTATATCCGCTTTCACCGCCGTCGTAGCAGAGAGTAAACGGAAGCGCGGGAGCGAAAATAAGGGTTGCTTTTTTTCCGTCCGAATATCTGACGGAGAAAAGCTTTTGCTCTCCCTGCTCCTCTGCCTTTACCGACTGCGCACCCACGCCGAAAAGAACGGTGAGCTGCTCAATCTGATGAACGATATACTCGTCTACGCTTCTTCCGCCGCCCGTGATAACGAGATTTCGCGCATTTTTTACAGCGGTAAGCTCGGAAGCGTACCTAAGTGCCGATGTGCTGAAAATCTCCGTGTTATATTTTTCGGCTATGTCGAAAATCTCTTTTGCTTCCCTGTAATTCGGAGCAAATGTTTTGTCGATATAGGTTCGCTTTCCGTATTTCAAAACCTCTTTTGCGTATTCAAGGTGCTTTTCGGGGTCAGAAGGCGCGAGAACGATAAGAAAATCACTTTTTTCACATATTTCGCTCAGTGTTTTACATTCTGTAACGCCGAATTTTTCGCACCATTCTTTGGTAGAAAGCCCTTTTTCAGCCTCCTTTTCCGCCCACGCATAAGCAAGGGTAAGCTCTGCTCCGGCATTTTCCGCGGCTTCCTTTATCCATGCGGGATAGCTGTTGGCGTGCCACTCGTCAAGGTAGTAATCAATAAAACCTATTTTTTTCATTTTGATATCTCCTAAAAGCAAATTCGCAACATAAACAAACACAGTTTGTAGATATTTATTGCTTTTACCAACTAAATATCCGTTATTTTATGTTTTTTAATATGTTAACAAGGATTCCTTCAATATTCACTTAAAAAGCTATCTCTTTTTTAGCTGCAGCTGAATCGTAGATCGCCTGAAGAAGCTTTGCACTTTGAAGAACGTTATCTATATGGCTCTTTGTCTTAACACCGGAAGCCATGGACTCAAGGAATGCCTCATCCTCTTTCTGATACATATTGGGTATCTCGTGAGAGGTCGCGGTTGTTTCAAGCGTCTGACCGTCGGTAAGCTCAAACTGACCGCAGTAGGTAAGCCTTGCGCCCTTCTTGTCTCCGAGGAAGTCAATAAACATTTCTATCTTATCAAGGTTCTGAGCCCATGCACCGTTGAATGAAATAGTTCCCTTATCGGTTCTTATGTGTCCGGTTACAAAGTCGTCAACGTCATTTACACCCGTTTCAACATTCTTGGTGTCCTCTGCCCACATATTCTTGTACTTGTAGGACTTCATATCCTTAGCCATCTCACTGTAAGTATCACCGCTAACCGTTTCAATCTTAGCGCCGCCGAGGATATAGAGAATAAGGTCAAGGAAATGAACTCCCCAGTCTATAAGCGCTCCGCCACCCGATGCTTTGCTATTGGTAAAATCTCCGCCAAGCCCCGGAATACTTCTGAACGATCTGAAAGAGCAGTAAACGTGGTAAAGCTTTCCGAACTCACCGCTACGGTTAAGCTCTTCAAGCTTTTCAACGGATGCGTGGTAACGGTTACAAACGCCTATATTAAGCATTTTACCCTGCTTTTCCGCCTCTCTTGCCATTTCACAGGAAAGCTCGTAGTTTACCGTAATGGGCTTTTCGCAGAAAACGTGCTTTCCCGCCTTAAGAGCCGCCATAGCTACCTCATAGTGCGCATAGTTAGGGGTAAGAACGAATACCGCTTCTACCTCTTTATCGTTAAGCACCTCGTTATAATCGGTGGTTATATTTTCAACTATCGGGAATTTTTCCTTTACCTTTTCCGCCTTTTCCTTAATAAGGTCGCAAGCGTATTTTATTCTCAAGTCTTTAATATTGCTGAGCGCGGGAAAATGAGCGTTATTTGCTATTCTTCCGCATCCGATAACTCCTATTGTTCTCATACCTCTTATTATCCTTCCTTATTTAAAGGTTTCATTTTGGTACATCATTGCACCTTTAACATAATAATACC
>JAZRDX010000096.1:0-18923 GCA_045660565.1 Eubacteriales bacterium | reverse complement strand
GCTTACAGACACCCACGTCGCGTGCGAGTTTTCCGAGGAGTACGTAAGAAGTAACCGTCTTAACGTTGAGTTTGTGCAGAAAACAAAGAGACTTATAAAGGTGTTTACCGCCTTCGGATTTGTAAGCGCGGTTTCTTCAGTAGCTTTCTCGGCGCTTATTCTGATAGTGCCCGAATACTGGATGCTTAACCTTGCTGTCAATATAACCGTTTTCTGTCTGTCTCTTGCGCTCTTTACCAAGATAAAAGAGGGCGTGGTAGCAAAATACGGACTTGAAACAGACGCGTAGGCGGGGAGCCCCCGCTGGCGTATAGCCGTGATATGAGCTCTGTAATCAAATACAAACATATCCGGTTTCGCAAAACCTCACCTTAGCGACGCTCGATATGTTAGAATTAACTTCCCGTCGCCATTCGCCTCCGGGTGCTACCCGGTGATTTCCGCAGAAAGGAGCTTTTCGGTATGGGAGATTTTGTGCATCTTCATCTGCACAGTGAATACAGTCTGCTTGACGGCGCATGCAGAATTTCGGATATACCGAAAAGAGCCAAAGCGGAGGGGCATACCGCGGTTGCCATAACCGACCACGGCGTTATGTACGGAGCCGTTGAGTTCTATAAAGCGTGCGTTGCCGAGGGAGTTAAACCGATAATCGGCTGCGAGGTTTACGTCGCTCCGCGAACCCGTTTTGATAAAACCTATAACGAGGACAGCGAAAGCGGTCATCTCGTTCTGCTTTGTAAAAACGAAACGGGGTATAAAAACCTGATAAAAATGGTTTCGAGAAGCTTTACCGAAGGCTTTTACATCAAACCCCGTGTCGATAAGGAGCTTCTCCGTGAGTACAGCGAGGGGCTTATCGCACTTTCCGCCTGCCTTGCGGGCAGGATACCGAGGCTTATAGTCTCCGATAGGACGGACGAGGCTGAGACGGAGGTAAGAGAGCTTGCCGAAATCTTCGGAAAGGATAATTTTTATCTTGAAATCCAGCAGCACGGCATTTCCGAGCAGACAAAGGTAAATGCCGTTCTGAGACTAATTTCGGAGCGCACGGGGATACCGCTGGTCGCGACGAACGACGTCCACTATCTGCGTAGGGCAGATGCTGATACGCAGGCGATAATGATGTGTATTCAGATGGGCTCAAAAATAACCGATGGGCGTCCTCTCGGCTTTGAGACCAATGAGTTTTACTACAAAAGCACAGAAGAAATGACCTCTCTTTTCAAGGATTTTCCCGACGCTGTGGAAAACACGGTAAAGATAGCCGAGAGATGTCAGTTTGATTTTACCTTTGGAAAATACTATCTTCCCGCGTATACGGTTCCCGACGGAAGCGCACCCGGAGACTATCTCCGCACGCTTGCCGAAAAGGGGCTTCAAAGAAGGGTACAAAAGGGAGATATAGCTTATACAGAAGAAAATCCCGAGGAAAAGTACCGTGAGCGTATGGAATACGAGCTTTCCGTCATAATTTCAATGGGATATGCCGAATACTATCTTATAGTTCAGGATTTTGTCGGGTACGCAAAGGGAAAGGGAATTGCCGTCGGACCGGGCAGAGGCTCGGGAGCAGGCAGTCTTATAGCGTATCTGCTTAACATTACCGACGTAAATCCGCTTCGGTACGGGCTTATTTTCGAGCGGTTTCTTAACCCCGAAAGAGTAAGTATGCCCGACTTTGATATAGACTTCTGTTATATACGCCGCGAGGAGGTTATAAAATACGTTTCCGAAAAATACGGAAGCGAGAGGGTTTCACAGATAATAACCTTTGGAACAATGGCGGCAAAGGCGGCGCTTCGCGATGCCGCGAGAGCTATGGGACTTTCCTACGCGGACGGAGACAGTATAGTAAAGGCTCTGCCTAAAAAATTCGGCTTTACTCTTTCCGATGCCGAAAAAAGCAAAGAGGTTACGGCGCTTATCGAAGGCTCGGTCGAGATAAAAAAACTGTTTTCGGTGGCAAAATCGCTTGAGGGTATGCCGAGACACGCATCGACTCACGCCGCAGGAGTGGTTATAAGCGATAAGCCCGTTTCCGATTACGTTCCGCTCGCGGTAAGCGGAGACGTTCAGGTTACTCAGTTTGATATGGATACCGTCGCGGAGCTTGGTCTCCTTAAATTCGATTTTCTCGGACTTCGTTATCTTACCGTTATTTCGGATACCGAAAAGCTGATAAGAAAAAAAGAACCTTCGTTCTCGGTAGGAAATATCCCGGAAAACGACGGCGCGGTGTTTGAGCTTCTGAAATCGGGACAGACCGCGGGAGTCTTTCAGCTTGAGTCGGGCGGAATGAGACAGATGCTTACAAGCTTTAAGCCCGAAAGCATTGACGATATAATGATTGCCGTTTCGATGTACCGACCGGGGCCTATGGAAGCAATACCGAAGCTTATAGAAAACAGAAAATCGGGAAAGGTAAGCTACGTTTTCCCGGAGCTTTCCGAGATACTTGACGAAACCTACGGCTGCGTCGTTTATCAGGAGCAGGTTATGCAGCTTTTTCGCACGCTTGCTTCCTATTCATTCGGTAAAGCAGATATAGTCAGAAAGGCTATTTCAAAGAAAAAGCCGGAGGTAATAAGTAAACAGAGAGACGATTTCCTTGACGGCTGTGTGAAAAACGGACACGATAGGGAAAAGGCGGCGGCGCTCTTTGACGAGATAGTTGCTTTCGCGGGCTACGCGTTTAACAAAAGCCATGCCGCGGCGTATTCCGTTTTGGCGTACAGAACGGCGTATCTTAAAGCTCACTACCCTGCGGAGTTTCTCGCCTCGCTTATGACCAGCGAGCTTGGAAACCGAGGAAAGCTTTTCGAATACATGTCGGAGGCAACCCGTCTCGGAATAAAGATACTTCCGCCGTCGGTGAATGAAAGTGAGGTTAATTTTTCGTCGGACGGAAAGAATATAAGATACGGGCTTTCGGCGCTCAAAAACGTCGGAATAGGCTTTGTAACCCGTATGATAGACGAGCGTGAAAGACACGGCGCCTTCAAAAATTTCCTTGATTTTACCGAACGTATGTACGGCAGGGATATGAACCGTAAGCAGATAGAAATGCTTATCAAGGCGGGCGCGTTTGACGAAATGGGCGTTTACAGAAGCCGACTGCTTGAAAAGTACGACGAGATTATTACCAACGTTACGGACAGAAAAAGAGAGACTGTAAGCGGACAGATGAATCTCTTTGCCCTTGGCGGAGAGGATAGCGCTTCCGCTCCCGAAATCGTCTTTTCCGATATACCCGAATTTCCTCTGCGAGTGCTGCTCGGCCTTGAACGTGAGGCGTCCGGAATGTACTTTTCGGGGCATATAACCGACGAATATTCCGACAACGAAAAGGATTTAAGTCCTGTGCGGGTGTCCTCGGTGATAAGCGCCTTTGAGGAAGGCAACGACAGCCCCGAATTTCACGAAAAGCAGAGCGTAACGCTTTGCGGACTTATAACCGGAAGAACGGTTAAAAACACCCGCTCGGGTGATGCTATGGCGTTTATTACGCTTGAGGACAGAACGGGCGAAATTGAGGTAATAGTCTTTTCTAAGACCTTTTCCGAGCTTGCGGGACTGCTTATCCCCGACGCGGTTATAGCACTTTACGGTGAGATAAGCGTACGCGAGGACGAGGAACCGAAGATCATTATGCGCGCGGCGGCGCCGATGCGTCCTAACGGCAAATACACCTCGCGTCCTTCTCCCTTTGAGGATCTTATCGAAGCGGATAAAAGGCCGCGCACAAGAGGTTACGGAAACGCGTACGGGTACAGCGGAGCGCAGAACGGTTACGGTAACGGTCAAAACGAAGCGGTTCAGAATCAAAGCCGTTATCAAAACGAAGCGGCTCAGAATCAAAGCCGTTATCAAAGCGAAGCGGCTCAGAACCAAAGCCGTTATCAAAGCGGAACGGTTCAGGGTGGCAACGTACGAAGCGGTACCGGTGTAAGCGTGAGCACGCAAGGCGGCAACCAGAAAAAAATAAACAAGGTCTTTCTCCGAGTTCCGAATATGGAAACGAGAGAGGCGAAAAAGGCGAAAAATCTTGTCGAGATATTTGAGGGAGAGACGCCCGTGGTCTTCTACGAGGCAGACCTAAATAAATACCTTAATGAGACGAAGCTTTGGCTTGACGCCACACCCTTCGTTATAGGAGAGCTTAAAAAGCTTCTCGGAGACGAAAACGTGGTTGTGAAATAAATGCAGAATGCAGAATGCAAAATTAAAGTTGAAAATAAAAAATATATAACATTTTGAAAGGAAGCAGAAAACAATGGCAAACGAAAAACTTGAAAACGAAGAGCTTAACGAGGAAGCGTCGGGTTGTACCCACGACTGCTCTACCTGCTCTGCAAAATGCGGCAGTAAGCAGCCCGAAAGTCTTATCGAGCCTCAGAACAAGGCAAGCGATGTTAAACACGTAATAGGTGTAGTAAGCGGAAAGGGAGGCGTCGGAAAATCCTCCGTTACCTCGCTCCTTGCGGTACTCACCCGCCGTCTCGGCTTCAACACGGCGATACTTGACGCCGATATAACCGGTCCCTCCATTCCGAAAATGTTCGGTCTTAAGGGCGACCTTACCGGCTGTGAGGACGGAATTATCCCGAAATCCACTATAACCGGAATCAACGCAATAAGCATCAATATGCTTTTACAGGACGAGAGCGCTCCAGTTATCTGGAGAGGTCCTATTATCGCGGGAACGGTTAAGCAGTTCTGGAGCGATGTAGTCTGGGGCGACGTAGACTATATGTACGTCGATATGCCTCCGGGAACGGGCGATGTTCCGCTTACCGTTCTTCAGTCTCTCCCGCTTGACGGAATAATCATAGTAACCTCTCCTCAGGACCTCGTTTCTATGATAGTTGAGAAGGCTGTCAATATGGCGAGAATGATGAACGTACCGATCCTCGGTATAGTAGAGAACTACAGCTACCTCAGTTGCCCCTGCTGTAACGAGAAAATAGAGGTGTTCGGAAAGTCTCACGTTGAAAAGACCGCTGAAAAATTCGGTATACCGGTTCTTGCAAAGCTTCCTATCGATCCTAAAATTGCCGCTCTTTGCGACGCGGGAACTATTGAGACCGTTGAAACCGATGCGCTCGACGAGGCTATCACCTACCTTGTAGACAAGCTTGGCTGATATATCAGATTAGGTCCGAGGTTTATTTTGGTTATATGGGGGCGTTCTGTGTGCCACCGTGTTTGGTAGATACAGAATCCCCCTACGGACACTTTATTTCTTATAAATCGTAAGGAGAACTAATATGAAAAAATACACCCCTGTTATTCTCGGAACCGACTTCTGGACAGACTGCGACGACGCCGTTGCGCTTCGTCTTATCGCGGAGATGGAAAAAATGGGCTACGTAAGACTTATCGGTGTAGGAATAAACGCCTGCATGGAGGCTTCCGCTCCCGCGGTTGACGCGTTTTTACAAAACGAAGGATATTTCGATATACCTTTCGGCATAGACCTTGAAGCAGGAGATTTCACGGGCAGACCGCACATTCAGTATCCCCTTGCCGCTCTTCCCGGAAAGCACAGAGCGAACACCGACTGCGAAAACGGTATAAAAATGTACCGCCGCCTTCTTTCGGAGGCAACCGAAAAGGTTGACATAATCGAAATAGGATTTCCGCAGATTCTTTCGGGACTTCTTCGTTCCGAAGCCGACGAATATTCTCCGCTTTCGGGAACCGCTCTCGTAAAGGAAAAGGTCGGAAAGCTCTATATGATGGCGGGAAAATGGGACGACCTCGTCAGCGGCAGAGAGCATAATTTTGAAAACAACCAACGCTCAAGAACGGCGGGTAAGATAGTTTGCGACGAATGGCCGACCGAAATAGTCTTCCTCGGTTGGGAGGTAGGTAACACCGTTATTTCGGGTGGAACGCTTGATAAAAACGACCTCCTTTATTCCGTTTTAGCCGATCACGGTTCGAAAAACGGCAGAAGCTCCTGGGATCCGCTTATGGTTTACATAGCATGTCTCGGAGACGAAAAGGCGGCGGGATTTGATACCGTTTCGGGAAAGGCTTCTCTTGAGGAGGATACCGGAATCAACCATTTCGACAAATTCGAGGGCGGTATGCATAAGTTTGTCGTAAAGAAGTATCCCGACACTTATTACGAGGATATACTTAACAAAATAATTGACAAAAGAGTAAGAGGAAGTATGGATTACATAAAGCTTACGAATGCTAAGATATACGGTAAAAACGGAAAGGTAACCGACGCTACCGCCGCTGAAACCGTTACTGTAAAGGTAACGCCGCGCGGCGGTGTTGCATACTACGTTTCTGCGGAGTGCGACGAAGGCTTTGCCGACGCAAAGGCGATAAGTCTTGAGCTCGGTATTCCGGATACCTCGGAATTCCTTGCTATCGAGAACCATTCACCGTTCTGGTGCCGCCCGTTCTTCGGGGATTCTCTTAAAAAGCTTCCATCTAAGGTTCAGGAGCTTCTTATCAAGGACGGAAACGTATGGAAGGCAATTCTTCCCGTTTGCGCCGATACGTTTAAGTCGCTTATCTGCGGAAGCGAAAGCGGAGCGTCTCTCTATCTTTACGCGAATACCGACAAGGTAACGGAGTGTAAAGAACAGCTCTCCTTTATCTATATGGAGGGCAGCGAGCCTTACGAGCTTCTTGAAAATATCGCAAGGGACGCCGCGGATATGCTCGGAAAAGGACTGAAAATGCGCTCCGAGCGTAAGTATCCCGAGGTTATGGAATACCTCGGTTGGTGCTCTTGGGACGCTATGCAGATAAGGGTTAACCACGACGGACTTCTTCAGAAAGCAAAGGAGTTTAAGGACAAAGGTGTTCCGATAGGCTTTGCTATCATTGACGACATGTGGGGCGACGCGCCAAACCTTGAAACCATACCGCGCGACGCGGAATTTGTACCTATGGTACACGAAATGCACGCAAGTGCTCTCAGAACGTTTGAGGGTGCGCCTGCACGTTTCCCGAAGGGAATGAAGGGTGCTGTCAGTGCGCTTCGCGAAAGCGGAATACCGTACGTGGGAATTTGGTTCCCGACTACTGCGTATTGGAGCGGAGTTGAAAGCGGCTCTCCTCTTGAAGCGGAGCTTAAAGATACCCTTATCCCCGTTGAAAGTAAAAATACACCCTTTTTCAGAACGGCGAAGACAGAATATATGAATATCGTTTCTCCCGAAAAGGAAAAGGCGGAAAGGTATTTTGATACCCTTTGCGGTAAGGTTAAGGATTTCGGTGCGGATTTCGTAAAGATAGACAACCAGGGCTTCCATTCAAGCTACCGCGGACTTTCCGCGATAGGAAAGAGCGCCGAGGCTATGCAGACGGCTATCGATAAGGCTACCGATAAATATTTTGACGGCGTGCTTATTAACTGTATGGGTATGCCAAGTGAATGTCTCTTTAACCGTCCCGACAGCGCGGTTTGCCGCTGCTCGGACGACTTTTTGCCGGAAAATAAGCCGTGGTTTGCCAAGAACGTGCTTCAGTGCGCATATAACGGACTTCTTCAGGGACAGTACTACGTCAACGACTGGGATATGTGGTGGACGGACGACGGTCAGGCGGCTAAAAACAGCCTTTGCCGCGCGATAAGCGGAGGACCTGTCTACGTATCCGATAAGCTTGAAAGAACGCGCGCCGAGGTGTTAAAGCCGCTCGTACTTTCCGACGGAAGAATACTCCGCCTTGACGAGAGCGCAAAGCCGACCGCCGACTGTCTTGTAAATAACCCCGTAACGGGAAAAAATCTTTTCAAGATATTCAACAGATGCGGAGAAAGCGGCGTCGTTGCTGTCTTTAACATCAACGAGAAAGAGGAAGCTGTCAGCGGAACGGTATCCGCCGCGGATATGAGACTTAAGGACGGAAGATACGCGTACTACGAATATTTCAGTAAGACGGGCGGTATTCTCGAAAGCGGAGAGAGCATTGACGTTAGCCTTGAAAACGCCGACGACTTTAAGCTTTATACCTTCGTGCCGCTTACCGACGGTGTTGCGGTAATCGGTCGCTCCGATCTTTATATGGGCGTTAAGGCAGCAAAGAGAAACGGAAGTGAAATTACGCTTGCCGAGGGCGGCGAGGTTGCCATTATAAGTGAAAAGTCGATAAAGATAACCTGTGGCGGTGATGAGGTCGCGGCAAGCAGAACGGGCGTTTTAACCGTTGTAAACGTACCGACCGAGCAGAAAAAACTTTTTATCGCGGAATAAAAAACGCGGGTTTATAATAAATCGGCGGATATAAACATTAACGGAAAATATGAAAAAAAGGAGAAAAGCCTTTGAAAATTATTATAGCCGGTAACGGAAGAGTAGGAATGACGCTCGCAAAGCAGCTTTCCGACGAGGGGTACGACCTTACACTCATAGATTCGAATCCTTCCGTTTTACAAAGCAGTCTTGAAAAGATAGACGTTATAGCATATCAGGGAAACTGTGCATCTATGGAAACCTTACAAAGCGCGGGTATCGATAACGCAGACCTGCTTATAGCTACGACGGGAACGGACGAGCTTAATCTTCTTTGCTGTATGACTGCGCACGCGCTTAACCGTAAAATTCATACAATAGCGAGAATAAGGGATCCGGAATACGCAAGACAGGCGTATATGATGAAGGAATCCTTCGGACTTTCCCTTGCGTTTAATCCCGAAAAGCAGGCGGCTGCGGAAATAGAAAGACTTATAAAATATCCGGGATTTCTTAAAAGAGATTCCTTTGCCAGAGGTCGCGCACAGATAGTCGAGCTTAAAATCGACGAGTCGAGTAAGCTCTGTAACGTGCCGCTTAACGCGCTTAACGGTATCGTGAAATGCAAGGTTCTCGTTTGCGCGGTACTGCGCGAGAGAAAGGCTATCGCACCTGACGGAAACTTCGTTCTTAAGGCGGGGGATAAAATATTCGTTACCGCGCCTACCGACAGTCTTTCCCTTCTTCTTAAGAATCTCGGAATTGTTACCCACAAAATAAAGGACGTTATGATTGCGGGCGGCGGAATGGTATGCTACTACCTTGCGCTGCTGCTTGAGAAAAGCGGTATTAACGTTCACATAATTGAAAGTAATTACGACAGATGCGTAAAGCTTTCCGAGCTTTTGCCGAAGGTAAGCGTTATACACGGAGACGCGGGTAATCAGCAGTCTCTCGTCAGCGAGGGAATAAGCGAAACTGACGCGCTTCTCTCACTTACGGGTAACGACGAGCTTAATATGATAATATCTCTGTACGGTAATAGCTGCGGAGTCCCGTTTACCATAACGAAGCTTAATCAGTTTGAAAACGGCAACATTATTGATAGTCTTCCCCTCGGAAGCGTAATAAGTCCTCATAAGCTTTGCTGTAATACAATAGTAAGATACGTGCGTGCTCTCAGAAACCAGACGGGTGCGGCTGTAACCGTTCATTCAATAGCGGACGGGCAGGCAGAGGCGGTTGAATTTAACGTTGACGAAAGCACCCTTAACAGAGGCGTTCCGCTTAAAAAGCTTAAGCTCCGTAAAAATATTCTGATAGCGTGTATAACCAGAGGAGACCATACGGAGATACCGAACGGAGATTCTACGTTTAACGAAGGTGATTCTGTGGTTGTAGTATCAAGCGGAGACAGCGTATTGCTTCAGCTTAACGATATATTCGAATAAAAATAAGCTTTTAAAAAAGATAAAAAGGCGCCCAAGCACCGAAAAAGCGCGCCTTTTATGAAAAGCAAAATAATTTTAGCCGCCGAGTGCGGTATGGAGATTTAAAAATGAACTATAAAATGATGGGGCGGTTTAACTCCCTGATACTTACCATCGAAGCCGTATTTATGGTTCCCGCGCTCCTTATTTCCATTTTTTGCAGAGATAAAGCGGGGATAAACGGATTTATTGTCGCCATACTTACTTCGATTGGTATAGCCGGGATTTTAGCCTTTCTTTCAAGAGATGCAAAACCCGATTTCTTTGCGAAAGAGGGACTTGTTTGTGTCGGTCTCAGCTGGATAGTAATGAGCCTTGTAGGTTCGCTGCCGTTTTACGTTTCGGGATACATTCCGAGCTTTATAGACGCGCTTTTTGAGACGGTTTCCGGCTTTACGACTACCGGAGCGTCAATTCTCGACGACGTTACCGCGCTTTCAAAAGGTATGCTTTACTGGCGTTCTTTCAGCCATTGGCTCGGCGGAATGGGAGTGCTCGTTTTCCTTCTCGCCATTATTCCGGTAAGCGGAAAAAGCGAAGGATATACCATGCATATTTTAAGGGCGGAAAGCCCCGGTCCCGACGTCGGTAAGCTCGTTCCTAAGATGCGTCAGACTGCGGCAATTCTGTATCTTGTTTATATAACGCTTACCGTTCTTGATTTTGTATTTTTGATAGCCGGAAAAATGCCGCTTTTCGATGCGGTATGTACCGCTCTCGGAACGGCGGGCACGGGAGGCTTCGGCATAAAGGCAGACGGACTTGCGAGCTACAGTCCGTATATCCAGATAGTTACAACCGTATTTATGCTGCTTTTCGGTATTAACTTCAGCTGTTACTACCTTATTCTTCTGCGTCAGGTAAAATCGGTGTTTAAGGACGAGGAGCTAAGGCTTTATCTCGGTGTGGTTTTTGCCACAATAGCGCTTATTACCTCTAATATATATAAAATGTACAGCAGTGTGGGCGAAGCGCTTCGCCACTCGGCGTTTCAGGTTTCGAGTATAATAACCACAACCGGCTTTGCAACCACCGACTTTGACAAATGGCCGGAGTTTTCGAAGGCGCTGCTGCTTATGCTTATGGTTGTAGGCGCCTGCGCTGGAAGCACCGGCGGCGGTATGAAATGCGCGAGAGTTCTTTTGATTTTCAAAACAATGAAAAGGAACATAAACCAGGTGCTTCACCCTAAAAAGGTCAAGGTTATAAGAGTAAACGGAAAAATGGTTGACGAAAGGCTTATAGCGAACACCAACGCCTACCTTGCCGTTTATATCGTGATTATAATTGCGAGCTTTATTATTATTTCACTTGATAACCTTTCGACCGCGGCAAACGTATCAGCCGTTATTTCCTGCCTTAACAATATAGGGCCGGGATTTTCCGAGATAGGACCGATGTGCAGCTACAGCTCATACGGCACGCTTTCAAAATGTGTTCTGATATTTGATATGCTTGCGGGACGACTTGAAATTTTCCCGATACTCGTGCTCTTTAACAGACACGCGTGGAAAAGACAGGGATAAAAGCTTAGCGGTCGTATTGAATTTTACAAGGAACACAAATCGCGACGAGCGATAAAATAAATTTTACTTAAATGTAACCTACGGAAAGGAAAAATACAATGGATTTAAAGGGAAGAAGCTTTTTAAAGCTTATTGATTACACTCCGGCAGAGATAGAATATCTTATCGACCTTGCCGCGTCTCTTAAGGCGAAAAAGAAAAACGGGGAGCTGCTCACCGATAAGCATAAGGGTAAGAATATCGCGCTTATTTTCGAAAAAACAAGCACCCGTACCCGTTGCAGCTTTGAGGTCGCGGCTCACGACCTTGGAATACAGGTAACCTATCTTGATCCCACCGCCTCGCAGATAGGAAAAAAGGAAAGTATAGCCGATACGGCGAGAGTTCTCGGAAGAATGTATGACGGAATTGAGTACCGCGGATACGGTCAGGCTATCGTAGAGGAGCTTGCGAAATACGCAGGAGTTCCGGTATGGAACGGACTAACGAACGAATTTCACCCGACGCAGATACTTGCCGATTTTCTTACCATAAGAGAGCATTTCGGAAAGCTTAAGGGCATAAATTTTGTCTATATGGGTGATGCCAGATACAATATGGGTAACTCCCTTATGGTAGGCTGCGCCAAGATGGGACTTAACTTTACCGCCTGCGCACCGAAAAAGTATTTCCCCGATGAGGAGCTTATAAAGCTTTGCGAGGGGTATGCAAAGGAGTCGGGCGCAACTCTTACCTTCTCGGAGAATCCCGATGAAGCTGTAAAGAACGCCGACGTTATCTATACCGACGTTTGGGTATCTATGGGTGAGCCGGTTGAGGTCTGGGAGGAGCGAATTAACGAGCTTTCTCCGTATCAGGTAAACAAGGCGCTTATGGATAAAACGGGAAGAAAGACGGTATTTATGCACTGTCTGCCCGCCTTCCACGACCTTAAGACAACTGTCGGAAAAGAGATGTGTGAGAAGTTCGGTCGCACCGAGATGGAGGTAACCGACGAGGTGTTCGAGAGCGAGGCATCTATTGTTTTCGACGAGGCGGAGAACAGAATGCACACCATTAAGGCGGTTATTGACGCAACGGTGGGGTAACCCCCACGAGCGAATGGCGACGCAATATAATGGCTAACATTTCGAACGTCGCTAAGATGATGCTTGGTGAGATATGAAAAATAAAACATAGAGTGCTAATAGTCTTCAAATTATTGACACAAATAGTTAAGACCACCGGTTCAACCGGTGGTCTTAACTTTTAATATATAATCTTAAACACAAGATGGTTCAGCATACATAGAATTATTCCCACTACTGTCGGTATAAGAGCCGAAAGAACGGTTACCGTCCTCGACTTTGTTTCCTTGTAAACGGTCATTAAGGTCGTTGAGCAGGGGAAGTGGCAGAGACAGAACAGTATAACCGATATAGCCCTTTCGGTGTTCCAGCCGTTTGCAATAAGAAGAGCTTGCAGAGCGCCGCCCGTAAGCTCGGTTACCGCCGATGACTGCGTATATGCCATTACCGCTATCGGAAGCACTATTTCGTTTGCGGGAAAGCCGAGTATAAAAGCAAGGAGAATTACTCCGTCAAGCCCTAAAAGCTCCGCAAACGGGCTTAGAAATCCCGATACAGTAAGAAGAAGGGTACTGCCACCTACCGAAACGTTTGCCATAAGCCATATCAGCAGCCCCGCAGGCGCGGAAATTACAACCGCGCGTCCGAGAACGAACAGCGTTCTGTCAACCACAGAGCGGAAAAGAACGGACGGGATATTCGGGGTTCTGTACGGCGGAAGCTCAAGCGTAAAGGCGGAGGGTATGCCTTTTAAAAGCGTTTTTGACAGTATAAAGGAGACGAGAAATGTTATAAATATTCCGAGACAGATGATAAGCGTCAGAAGCAGTGCCGAAAAAACACCGCTGAGCGCACCCCCGCCGACGATAAAGAACATTGTAATAATGGCGATAAGGGTAGGAAACCGCCCGTTGCAGGGCATAAATACGTTGGTTATGACCGCGATCAGCCGCTCGCGTTTCGAGTCGATAATTCGACAGCCCGTAACTCCCACCGCGTTACACCCAAGTCCCATACACATGGTAAGCGCCTGCTTTCCGCAGGCATTACATTTCTTAAAGGCGCGGTCGAGGTTGAACGCAATTCTCGGAAGATACCCGAAGTCCTCAAGCAGAGTAAAAAGCGGAAAGAAGATAGCCATTGGCGGCAGCATTACCGAAACCACCCACGCAAGCACGCGGTAGACACCGCGGATAAGCGCTCCGCACAGCCAGAGTGGGGCACCGGCGGAAACCATTCCGTCGTACATTATATCCTCAAGCATAAAGAGATATTTGGATAAAAATGCCGATGGATAGTTTGCGCCCTCCACCGTTATCCAGAGGATAATGGCAAGCAGCAAAGCCATAAAAGGGTAGGCGGTGAATTTTCCCGTTAAAATTTTGTCAAGTCGGCGGCAGGACCTTGAGTAGGAGGTCTCTTTTGTCTTTGTTACGCATTGCTTGGCGGTTTGCTCCGCGTGGCGAACGGTAGATATGAAAACGCTTTCGCGGAGTTTTTCTCCGCTAAGTCCGGTTTTTTCTCGCTCGTTTTCGATAAATGACATAAGCTCTTCGTCGGCTGAAATATCGTACCCTCCCTCGCGTAAGGCGTTAAGGGTGTACGGGTTTTCCTTCAGCAGCTCAAGAGATAGGTATCTTTTGCGCATGCCGAGAGCAAAAGCAATATTAGCCACCCTCGGCTCTACGGCGCTTATCGCGGAGCTTATTTTTTTGCCGTAATCAATGAAAAGGACGGGGGGAGGTGTTGTTTTTTGCTCTTTGACAGCAGGAACGTTGGGGGCAGGTGTTGTATGTGTGGATTTTTTGACACATATACTGTAAATTGCGGCTTTCAGCTCACTAAGTCCCTTTCCGCTCTTTGCCGATGCGCCGACAACGGTAAGACCGGTGATGCTCCGCAGCTTATCAAGGTCGATTTTCAGCCCCTTTTTCTCTGCCTCGTCAAGAAGATTTACGCACAGCACCGTTTCCTTGCTCATCTCGGCAACCTGAAAGGCGAGTATAAGGTTTCGTTCAAGGCAGGTCGAGTCGCATACGACGACGGCGACGTCCGCGCTTTCGTAGGCGAGAAACTCCGCCGCCGCCTTTTCCTCTCCGACGTCGGCTGAGGCGGTGTAGCAGCCGGGAAGGTCTACCACGGTAAATTCCGTTTCGTTATAACAAAAGCTGCCGTAGGCACAGCCGACCGTCTTGCCCGCCCAGTTTCCCGTATGCTGCTTCATACCGGTAAGCGCGTTAAAAACAGTGCTTTTTCCTACGTTGGGATTTCCGCATAAGGCTACGGTATATATTTTTTTGGTTTTATCATTCATATTTCAGCTTGTAACCCTTTCAACGGTGATAGCTGCCGCGAAGTCGCTTCGCAGTGCGATCTGCGCCCCGCGAATAAAATATGCAGACGGATCTCCGCTCGGCGCGACGAGGACCTTCGATACAAGAGTTCCCTTTATAAGACCAAGCTCGGCAAGTCTTTTCCTTATTCCTTCGGGGAGATCGATGCTCACCACCCTGTAAAGAGTGTTTTCTGTTGTTTTATCAAGGCTTAACATTACATTAACCTCTTGCTTTATTTTACGTAAACGCACACATAGGATGAATGTGCGGTTATTATTAGACTATTCGAAAATCACGTTTTTTGATACAAATTTAAACTCTTTGAAAGTCTTTTAAAAATATATTTGACAAAGCGCTTTTTTTCTGTTATAATAAAGAATATAGGTTTATAAATATTATATTAGCTTTAATCGGGTGCTGTAAATTCAAGCGGAAAAAGGCAGAGTTTGACGTTAAATTTTGTCTTGACTTGTGTTTTACAGACGGACGAAGGAGAAAGAATGAACGCGGAAACGGTTTTTAAAGGGTTATACGGTAACGAACGGCTGAAAAGCTATCTTTTTGGCTGTGTAACCGAAAAAAAGCTTCCGCACGCGCTTATTATCGAGGGAGCGGAGGGAAGCGGAAAAATGACGGCAGCGCTTCTTACGCTTACCGCTATGGACCCCGCCTTTTCAGAAAAAATAATGACCTTTGGCAGTCCCGACGTAACGCTTCATACCTTGGCCGACGGAAAAAAGTCGATAGGAGTAGCGGCGGTTAGAGACATACGTTACCAAGCGTATATAACACCGCAGGAGCTGTCATTCCGTGCGTTTATCATAGATAAAGCGGAAACCATGACGACCGAGGCGCAGAATGCTCTCTTAAAAATTTTCGAGGAGCCGCCGGGGGGTGTGTTCTTCTTCCTTCTTTGCGATAATGCATCTGCGCTCCTTTCAACGGTGCGTTCAAGAGCGCCTGTGCTCCGCATGGAGATTTTCGACAGCGTAACCCTTTCCGATTATCTTCTTGAAAATAACGAAAAGGCGAGAAAGCTTTATGAAAAGGACAGAGAGGCGTTTACCCTGCTCGTGCGTTCTTCTTCGGGAGCGATAGGCGAGGCGGAAAGACGGCTTGGTGAGACAGAGGATTCGGCTTACGCGGTAAAAAAGAAAACTGATGAGCTTATAGGGCTTCTTTCCGAAGGAAAAAGCTCGGAGATACTCTGCTTTTTCAGTTCTTTAAAGCTCAGCCGCGAGGAGCTTTCGCTGATTATGCTTAATCTCTCGTACGCTATGCGCGACATGCTTTCGGTTAAATACGGAGTGCAGTGTGAGCCGCTTTATTTTTCAAGTAGCGAGGCGGCTGAGGAATGTGGAGCGGCATTTGCCAAGCTTACGCTTATGAATTTGTATCATACGGCGGAAGGCTTAACGGAAACCCTGAGTGAGCTTAACGTAAATATTCAGCTTTTTGCGTTAAATAGCGCGGATGCGCTTACCGATGCGCTTAAATAAGCCTTGTAAACGTAAAAAATCCGAGCGGTACGTAAGAATATCGCGCGTAAGCAAATAAATTTGTCAAATAAAATTGTGGAGAATAATATGGACGAAAATATAGAAATTGTTGAAAACGAGGAGACGACCGAAAACGTGGAAAAAATCGGTGTTGACGAGAGTATAGAGGTGAACACCGAGGAAAGTGCGGCTTCGGAAAAACCGAAGGAGAGCTTGCCCGAAAAAACCGAGATCGTCGGAGTTAAATTTAAAAAAGAGGGAAAGACATACTATTTTGCTCCGAACGGTTTTACACTTAAAAAGGACGATAAGGTAATAGTAGATACGTCAAGAGGAATGGAGTACGGCTTTGTAGCCGTTCCGAACTCTACCGTTAAAACCGCTGAGCTGGTAATGCCGCTGCGCGGAGTTGTCAGAATTGCTACCGACGAGGACAGCCGTATTCACGCGGAGAACTTAAAGCGCGAGGTGGAGGCGTACAACGCGTGTATCGCGCTTATAGACGAGCACAATCCGAAAATGAAGCTTATAGACGTTGAATGTGCTTTTGACAGAAGCAAGCTGCTCTTTTACTTTTCCGCCGAGGAAAGAGTTGATTTCCGTGAGATAGTAAAGGCGCTTGCGACCACCTTCCACACGCGTATTGAAATGCGTCAGATAGGCATAAGAGACGAGGCTAAAATGCTCGGAGGGCTTGGTGTTTGCGGCAGACCGTTCTGTTGCTCGGCATTCCTTACCGATTTCGTTCAGGTGTCGGTCAAGATGGCAAAGGAGCAGAACATCTCTCTTAACGCCGCAAAAATTTCCGGAGCCTGCGGCAAGCTTATGTGCTGTCTTAGATACGAATACGACACCTATCTTGCCGAAAAGGCGCTTACTCCCAAGGTTGGAGCCAGAGTTATGACGCCCGACGGTGCGGGCGAGGTAACCGAGTCTAATCCCCTTGCCGGTATCGTTAAGGTAAAGCTTGACGGCAAGGCTGATGACGCGGAGCAGACGGTTTACGTTCGCGAGGACGTCGTTAAGGAAGAGGAGTACAGCGGCGAGAAGCTTACCAAAACCGAAATACCGAAACGCGGAAAGGGTAAGGAAGAGGAGGACGTATTTGCATCGTTTGCAAGCGTTTTAAGCGGAAGCACTGCTCCTGCCGAGGAGACTAAAAAGGGAAACAAAAAAGAGGACGTTAAACCGCAGGCGCAGGATAAGAACGTTCAGCGCGCCGAAAAGCCTATACAGGTAAAGGACGAAACGGAAGCTAAGGACAGCGACACGCAGGAAAAGGCCGAGAACGGTACAGACGCGAGCTCGTCCGATAATAATGGCGGCAGAAACGGCGGAAACAACAGACATAGAAGAAAGAAGCACAAGGGACACCGCGGTCAGGGCGGTGGAAACCAAGGCGCCGACGCGCATAACGGAGGACAGAACGCGCCGTCGGGAGAAGGTGCGCAAAATACGGCGCAAAAAGGCGGTCAAAACAGAGGACAAAGCGGAGAGGGACAGCAAAACCGTCCGCAGGGTAACGGTCAAAGACAGGACGGACAGAACCGCAGAGACGGTGCGCAGAGACAAAACGGCGCGCCTCAGCAGGGCGGCGGTCAAGGTCAGGGTGGCGCTCAAAACCAAGGCGGTCAGCCCCAAGGTCAAAACAAAGGGCAAAAAGACGGCTCCCAAAGCCAAAACAGAAATAACGGAAACGGTCAGGGCGGCGGCCACGGGCACGGAAAGAACAGACGTTTCAAACATTATAATAAAAACCGCGGAAACGGTGGCGGCGGTCAAGGTCAGGGCGGCGCTCAGTAATTTTTAGGCACAGTCGAAATCGGAGCAAAACGAATATTTGTTTTCTCTGAATTTAAAAGCTAAAAAATAATCCCAAGATAGCCAAATCTTTTTTTGCAGAAAAATGCAAAAAGGTCTTGAAAAAAACAAAATAATGTGTTATAATAACATTAATCAAACATAACGGAGGTAAACTGACATGGCACATATAATTGATGCTGAAAAGTGTTTAGGTTGCGGCGCTTGCTCCGAGGAGTGCCCCGTAAGCTGCATTTCCGAGAAAGACGGAAAGTACGTTGTTGACGCTGACGAGTGCGTTGACTGCGGAGCTTGTGAAGGAGCATGCCCTGTAGAAGCTATCTCGGCTGAATAATCTACACGACAAAAAGCGGATTTTTGGTGCGTGGCATTAGCCTAGCACCAAAAATTTTGTTTTACGACCTTTTTAAATAAAATTAAGGCAAAAGTCAGCCTTTTCAAATAAAATTAAGGCAAAGTCTGCCTTTTTAAATAATCCGAGCGCGATTGACCGATGAATACGGATATGGTTTATCGGGCAAAATGCCGAGGCGGAAAAAATCAAGTAACGAAACTCTTTTTTGAAATGAGGAAAAAGACTTGGAAACGAAAAACACTGAAATCGACGGAATTAAAATAACCGAAAGTAAAAGCACGCAGCTCTTTGGGACTGACGCGCTTATGCTTTCCGCTTACGTAAGAAAAAATCCAAGCGCCGCAGCCGCCGAGCTTGGCGCGGGAAGCGGAGCTATCTCCGTCATTTTAGCCTTACGGGGTGCGTTCAAGAGTATAAAAGCGGTGGAGATTCAAGAGGAGCTTTTCTGTATTTGTAAGGCTAACGTTGAAGAAAACGGTCTTGAAGATACGGTTACTCCGATATGCGCCGACGTGAGAACGCTTAGCCCGTCGGAGCTTTCAGGTGTTTCGGTTATTTTTGCTAACCCCCCGTATATGAAAACGGGAGGTGGAAAGGAAAGCCCCGAAAGCTCAAAGCAGGTGGC
>JAZRDX010000095.1:0-3481 GCA_045660565.1 Eubacteriales bacterium | reverse complement strand
GTGTCAGTCTTTTCCGGAACCTTAAACGTTACCTTGATTTTCTTTTCTGCTCCGATAACGTTTTCATCAAAGCTTCCGCTATCCGCAGTTTCCAGCGTTCCGTTTAACTTATCCGACGGAGAGAGTATAAGCTCAAAGGATGCGCTTTCAGTTCCGTCCGTATCGAACAGCGTAGTCATTTTTGCGGAGACAACCATGTAATATTCCTTGCCAACGCTCATGGAAATCTCTTTCAAAAGAGCACTCTCCTCATACCGTCCACCGACGTAGCTTTCACTTTCAAGATAAGACACGGTGAAATCGCTGAGACTGACTTTTTTAGGATAGTAAAGGGTTGCTTTAGCCGTCTGTTTTTCCGCTGAATGACCGAATTCGTTTTTCTTCTTCGTTGCGTTGATTGAATATCTGACTTCAAGCTCGCCGCCCTCTACCGCTGTGAATTTAGCGTAAACTATGAATTCAGCTTTAGAGGAGTGGGCGCTGGGAACAATCTCGTATTCGGGATTTCCGACGTCGTCTTTGCCTTCAAATACATTAACCTCCAGCGTTCCTGCGGAAATCTCTCCGTAATCCTCAATCTCAATTGCCTCGTCTGCCGACGTATTGGCAGAGGTTTCGCAAAGCGAAAGTCTACCTTTTCCAAATTCTATGTTGCTGCCGTCAAGCGTTTCGGCAGCGGTATATGCAACAGCATAGTATTTTTCGCCTACCGTAATTTCGGTAACTGCGGGAACGGTATATTTTGACTTTTGCTCAGGCGAAAGCATTTTTTCCTGAAATTCTGCAAAATCCTTTTCGCTGATTATATAAGCTTCATTCAGAGTTCTTCCTTTTGTATCGGTACCGCCGCCACCCGACGAACACGCAAAAAGCACCGCCGACGTAAGTGCCGGCAGAACCAGAAGCAAAAACGCATTTTTTAACCATTTAATCATTACCGTACTCCTTATATAATCGCGCAAAATCTATAATAAGATATTGTAGCATTTTTTAATATATTTGTCAATATTTAATTTAAAATCGACAAGTTTTTTACACTGCGCCCCCGTGCTTTACGGTATATGAAAACCCCTCCGCAAGACGTATTTCCGACCGTTTTTCGGAGTTTCGCCGCGGAGGGGTGTTGCTTTTAGCGGTATTTTGTTATATTTCCTTTACAGTTCCGCTGAGTGCGGGAAGCGTAAAGCTTTCGCCGTTAAACGATACCGTTACGTCGCTATCGGTATGGTTTACGAATACCTGCGCCTTCTTTCCGTCCTTCTTCCATGCGGTGGAAAGAACGGTGGGAACCTCTATCTTGCTGCCGGAGGCTCTCGTTACAAACGTTTTCTCACATTCGTAGTCAAGCGGCTTTATCATCTTTCCGTCGTAGAGGTACGGCTTTGCCTCTTCGGAATAAAGCTTTGTCATGTTGGTAATAAACTTCAGCGTCTTTTCGCGGTTCGGGATAAAGCTGAAATCGTGGCAGCCCCAGTTCGGGAATATATTTCCGTCGGGAGTAAGAACGAGGGTTATGCAGTCGCCGGCGGTGAAGGAGTACGCCATACGGTAACAGAGGTTTTCTTCCTTGTGGGTAAGACCGCAGGCAACCTGGTTGCCCATAAAGTTACGGAGATATTCGTGGAACAGATATGCGTAAAGCGGGATAGGCTCGCCGAAATGCCAGTTAAGCTCAAAGCGGTTATCACTGAATAAAAGGTTCGGAATAAACGCATCAGCGGCGGAGGATTCACAGCCGAAGAGCGTCTTGCCCGCCTTTTCATTCCAGCCTCTCAGCAGCTTTTGCATGCTCTCGGTCATCCAGGTACCGGGTGCCGGCGGATGTCCGTGGTCGCGGCTGTAACAGAAGTACTGTCCGCCGCCGTGGTTCTGGTCAAGTATCTGGACGTAGTCGACGTTGCTTTCAAAGAGGGGGCGGTATGCGTTATCAAGTATTTCGGACGCCTTTTCGGAGGCAACGCAGATGTCGTATCCGGAACGCTGACCGGTACAGATGTTACTTATTTCGACTTTGCCCGCGGGGGAAGCGCACATTGCCGCCTCGTAGCCCTTTTCGGCATATTCCTTTTCATTATTGTACTCAGCTATAAGGTTACTCTGCTTGGTATATCCAAATCCCGAGCAGTAAACTCCGAGCAGGTGCTTTCTGTCGTGGAGCTTTTTCTGGAAATTAAAGAACATTTCCTCTCCTCCGAACGGCGGCCATACGTACGGCGGCGCCCAGGGAGCGGTTCCCTCCCAGTGCATAAGGAGAACGAGTATTCTCGATTTTGTCTTTTCTGCTATTTCGTCAATTATCGGAAGCGCGTTTTCATAAGGGAAAAGCGCGTTCGGGTTCATTATATCCATATCGTGAACGCCGCGGACGGGGTAGCTTAAAACAAGCGGAGAATCCTTATACCATTCGGGGAGCATGTCGTTATCCTTAACCTTTTTCATGCCCTCGGGAAGGTGGGAAACGTACCATTTTTTGTATATTTCCGCTCCGTCATGCCAGTCGCCGTCAAACATCTCCCATACTATCGGGAAATCGGAAACGTAGTCCTCTCCAAAGTTAAGTCCCTTGTATATACGAACCTGGAAAGCGATTCCCGTCTCGGTTTTGTAAAAGTCTATCTGCTTTACGCCGCGCTTTTCGTCGTGCGCGCCGAGATAAAAGCCCTTGCCGTCAAAGAGGTAGCAGAGAAACTGAGAAAAGAGCATATTCGGGAATACCGAGTAGATACCGTGAGACGGGTAGCTTGCATCGTGGTGGCGCCAACGGCTCTCGCGAAGCTCCATATCGTCAACAATTGCACCCTCGTTGTACGGGTAAACGACCTTACCTATACCGCCGTTTTTAACGAGAGGCTTAAGCGAAAGGTTAGGATATTCGATCCACTCAATAAGCTTATCGGTACTGTTTTTAACGTTTACATACCATTTTACCTTTTCATCACATTCAACGCTTACGGTAACCTCAATGTTTTCGGAAAAACCGCTGTACGTAGCCTTGTTTCCGTTTTCGGAAACCGCCGTTGCCTCATCGGAGGTTATAACGGTATGATTTCCGGCGTTATCCATAAGGCAAAGCTTAAAGAGCGGCATTCTCTCCGAAAGAATTTCGGTTTTTCCATAGCTGAGAGATTTCACGGCGCCGCCCTTGAAGTCAATGCTGAAAAAGAAACTATCCCTTGAATATGTATACATAATTAAACCCTTTCTGAAAATTATTTAATTTCTATGGTTTAATTATAACTAATTTATTTTAAAAAGTCAATTATTTATATGGTAGAATAATGCGCTTTACGTATATGCAAAATGCACAAAGTACGAAAAAAACAAAAAATATTTCACCGCTCTTTTCCGATTGACAAGCTTTAAAAAATATGGTATAATTTTAGAAAGGCGAATAAATGCGACGGCACAAGAGCGGACACGTATAAACGCGGTGAAAAATACCTTAAGAATAAAAAAATCCCGAACGCTTTCGCATTCGGGA
>JAZRDX010000094.1:0-3574 GCA_045660565.1 Eubacteriales bacterium | reverse complement strand
GACCGCTTGGCCTCCGACTTTTTTAAGCGCATTTACCTTTTCGGTAAACGCCGCGTCGGCTGACAGCGGAATTGAGTACCGCATAAGCGACGACGGAAGTTATATAATCGTAACCGGTACCACCGAAGATTTTCCCTCAATAAAAATTGAAGCGGAGATAGGCGGACTTCCGGTTAGAGAGATAGCTCCCTCGGCGTTTCAGAATAATTATCAGCTTTACAACATCGAAATTCCCGACAGCGTAACCGTAATAGGAGAGGCGGCGTTCCGTAACTGCAGAAATCTTGTGTCCGTAAGACTTCCCGCGGGGCTTACAGAGCTTCCGATGGACGCTTTTCGCGACTGCTTTTTGCTTGACGGCATAGTTCTTCCGGAAATGCTTGAAACCATCGACGATTTCTGTTTTCAGGGCTGCCGTAAGCTTTCAAAGCTTACAATTCCCGCATCGGTAAAGACGATAGGACACGACGTATTTATGGAATGCGAGAGCATTCTTCTTGACGTAAAAAACAACCCCTACGCCGCGGAATACGCGGAGAGGAATAACGTAAATACCGATTTTAAAGCAACGGGAACCTACTTTTTCCTTATGATGGGCGGCGCGACGGTCGCGTTATTCGCAGTAGTTCTCCTTCTTTCATTTTTGCTTAAAAAATACTTTAAAAAGCACCCGACACATAACCCTGTGATTTACATTAAAAAAGGCTTTTCGGCACTGAAAAACGGTATACGTAAGTTGTTTAAAAGAGAAAAATAAATAAGAAAAAGCACTTCGGACAGAAGTGCTTTTTCATTTATAATTTCCTAAAAAACAACCGAGTTAATCGATTGCTTTTTTATTAAAATCAGGAGGTTTCGTCTTCCAATATTTAACCGTTTCGGAACCGCAAAACAGCAGCTAAATAATTTTGCAGTCATTGGTTCGTGCAGCACTTTCGTGGCACGTTCCCTATTCGCGTACTACCGCAGGCTCAGATTTTATAAGTGCATCAAACTTCCCGGGAAACGGCACTCACTGTGTCAGACTTTGAGGGTGGGCCTAAATTAGCCTCCGATATTAACAGGTAGTGAGCCTGATACCGATATTAGCATCTCGGCTATCTTTTTAAGAAGCTATATGATAAAACAAGGATATGAGAAAAACTCACATCCTTGTATACCTGGCGCGCTCGGCGGGACTCGAACCCACGACCTTTTGGTTCGTAGCCAAACGCTCTATCCAACTGAGCTACGAGCGCACATTTAAGTACTTATATATGATAGCACAGTTTGAAGGATTTGTCAAGTGGTTTTTTGAATTTTCTTTTTATTTTTAAAATTTAATACATATTATCCCGAAAACGTTGCTGACTTTCTTCAATGCTTTCTCTGTTGTCTGTTTCCGACTGCATCTTACGCTCTTTTCTTGCAGACGGTGTGTTATTCATAATCGCAAAAATACCGGCAGGTATAATGTATAGAAGCAAAGACCAACCCCAAACCCATTCTAATACAAGTAAAGGTATATGAAACGGAATTTGAGCTAAAAATATAATAATCTTAATACAATGCTGTCTTATAAATTTGGCATCAGCAGTAAAATTCTTTTCTTTTATAAAATATGCAAAATAAGGACGAAAAAATAAGGTAAAATAAACTGAAACAGCTTTGTGTCGGTTCTTATAAGAAAATATTGCGGTTGATACTACAAGCAGCATAATAGCAGCGGTTAAAATATTACCGTATCCAAACTCCCCGTAATAACCTTGACTTACTATGTTAATTGTTACTATGATCGATGCTAAAAAGAGGAAAGCAAATATAGATGCAATAATTATCTTTTCCTTTTTCGAAAAAAACGGGCCTCTCGGTTTTTCCATAATTTTTCTCCTTTATGTTTTCTATATCACATAATACGGTATTTGTCAACTGCAATAAAAACTGAGGGAGCAATCTAAAACCTCTATACTAAAAAATACTTTCAGAATTTATACTCCTTATAAGTCTCACCCGAAAGGCTTTTCCAGACTGCCTTTTCCTCGGTGAGCATCATATACCCGTGAACGGAATTGTCCTTCGGTATCGAAACGGAACCGGGATTCATGTAAATAAACTCACCCATGTCCTCGCATTTCGGTACGTGAGTGTGTCCGTGCAAAAGTATGTCTCCTTTTTGAATGGGTGGAAGCTTTTCGCAGTTAAAATTATGACCGTGGGTAGCGTATATCATTCGTTTGCCTACGTACAGTATACAGTAATCGGCAAGTATCGGAAATTTCAGCACCATCTGGTCAACCTCGGTATCGCAGTTGCCTCTGACGGCAATTATTCTTTCCTTTATCGCGTTAAGACGCTCTATTACCGATTTTGGCGCATACTCCTTCGGAAGATCGTTTCTCGGTCCGTGATAAAGTATATCTCCGAGAAGAAGCAGCTTTTCAGCGCCCTCGCGCTCAAAGGCTTCAAGCATTTTTTCACAGTAATAATCCGAGCCGTGAATGTCGGATGCTATCATTATTTTCATTTTTAAGGTTTCCTTTCGTAAGAGGTTTTTACGGTATATGTTTAACCGACTTAAAGTTGTTAGCAGTCAAGGTATCCCGCCGTTGACAGATACCTGTCTCCCGTGTCGGGAAGTAAAACCACTACCGTTTTGCCGCGGTTTTCCTCTTTCTCAGCGCATTTTATCGCGGCTGAGAGAGCGGCCCCCGATGATATTCCCACAAGTACGCCCTCGGTTTTGCCTACCTCTCTGCCTGTCTCGTAGCTTTCCTCGTCGCTTACGGTGATTATCTCGTCGTAAACCGACGTGTTGAGCGTTTTTGGAATAAAGTTTGCGCCTATTCCCTGAATTTTGTGCGGTCCTGCTATGCCGCCCGAAAGGAGGGGAGAGCTTTCCGGTTCAACGGCAACTACCTTTACGCTCGGATTTTTTGATTTAAGATACTCTCCGACTCCCGTAATAGTTCCGCCTGTTCCGACAGCGGAAACGAATATATCAACCTCTCCGTCGGTATCGTTCCATATTTCGGGTCCCGTTGTCTTAAAGTGAGCCGCAGGGTTTGCGGGGTTACAGAACTGATCGGGGATAAAAGCGCCGGGGGTTGCATTTTTAAGCTCTTCTGCCTTTTCGATAGAGCCTTTCATTCCTTTTTTTCCGTCCGAAAGAACGACCTCGGCGCCGTATGCCGCCATAAGCTGCCGTCTTTCAAGCGACATGGTGTCGGGCATTACGATAACCGCTCTGTATCCTCTCGCGGCGGCGACAGAGGCAAGTCCTATACCCGTATTGCCGCTTGTCGGCTCGATTATAACCGAGTTTTTGTTTATAAGCCCCTTTTTTTCGGCATCGTCTATAAGCTCCTTTGCAACTCTGTCCTTTACCGAGCCTGCCGGATTAAGGTACTCAAGCTTTGCGAGCAGACGAGCCTTAAGATTATAATTTTTTTCAATGTTTTTAAGCTCTAAAAGTGGGGTTCCCCCTATAAGCTGATCGATCGAGGTATATATTTTCTTTCCCACGCTATCACCGCCAATCTGAATTTTTGATAATTTTAATTTAAAGGCGTAAGTAAAGTCGGAGGCCAAGCGGTCT
>JAZRDX010000093.1:0-7687 GCA_045660565.1 Eubacteriales bacterium | reverse complement strand
GCTTTTCTTTATCGCGGGAGCGGTAAAGGTACGGGTAAAGGTCCAGTCGTCAACCCAGTCGTACCTTTCGTGGGAATAAATATCGTCTGCGGGCATAAAATCTCCGGTAACACCGCTCTCATACATCGCTGTTTCTACGTTTCCGGGAACACTGATGTCAAGGGTTACCTTTTCGTTTGTTTCGGGAGAGGTGTAGGAAAGCTCCCAGATTCCGTCAAGAGTATATTTCATAAAAATCCTTTCCGCCGCAACCGGAACGCGTCAAGTACGGCTTTCCTGTATTCCAAATTCGTCTTTAGCCTCTAAAACCATTATATCTTTTGTAAATATAAAAGTCAAGACTTAAACGTGTAAACTTTTAGTAGAAAAAGACATACGAAAACCTCGAAAAAACCGGTGAAAACCCATTTAATGCGTAAACGGTGTTTTTTATTGACAGCCTTCTTTTTTTATGTTATAATTTTTAAAAAGGCCGTTAACCGTTTTGAAATTTAAAGGAGACGCTCATTATGATTAAAAAGACTTCCAACGATTCGGTAATAATCCTCGATAACGCTCCCGCAAAAAGCTGGTACGAATGCTATCCGATAGGAAACGGCTCTCTCGGCGGTATGGTCTACGGTCATACCGACACAGAGGTAATAGCGCTTAATCACGATACTCTTTGGTCGGGATACCCCAGAAACGATAAATACTGTGGCAAGGGAAAGCCTGCGCTTGAAAAGATGAAGGCGGCTGTTAAAGACAGAAACTACGCCCTTGCCGACAAGATACACGGCGAAGAATTTGCCGGTTATTCCGTCAGTGCATATATGCCGCTCGGTGAGCTGAAAATCGACTACGTAACCGAGAAAAAAGAAAAGATCCGCGGATACAAACGCTTTCTCGATCTGTCTAAAGCTATGTCCGTAATACAGTACAAAAAGGGCGACAGGAGCTTTGAAAGCGTAGCCTTTGCGTCCTACCCCGACAACGTGCTGGTCTACAAAACCGAGACAAGCGGTGGCAGCTTTGACTTTAAGCTGTCCTTTTCCTCAAGACTTTATTCGCGCACCTATACAGATAAAGGTGTCCTTTTCCTTGAGGGTGAATGTCCTATCACGTCGGAGCAGGCTATGGCGCGAACCGACAGAAAAACGCTATACAGCGATCTTCCCGAGGAGCGTGGCGTTCGATTTGCCGCAGCGGTGCACGTTGTAACAGATGCTGAAAAAAAACAGAATCACGGTGATTCCGTTTCATATTCCGGTGCTTCACACTTTACTCTTTTTATAGTGGTAAGAACCTCGTTTAACGGATATAACGTCCATCCGTTTCTTAGCGGAAAGGACTTCAAGACAGATATACGTACCGCCTTATCCGAGATCGGAGAAAAGGATTACGACGGAGTTTTAAAACGCCACATTGCGGACCATGGCAGATATTTCAAGAGGATGAAGCTTGATCTCGGTTCGGACAAAAGGTCCTCGCTCACAACCGAAAAAAGACTTCTCGACTATCAAAGCGGCGTTTCAGACAAGGCTCTTCCCACGTTACTTTTTAACTACGGCAGATATCTTACCGTTGCCGCATCGCGCCCTAACAGTCAGGCAATGAATCTTCAGGGAATATGGAGTAACGGCTTCTTTGCCCCGTGGCAGAGCAATTATACGGTAAACATTAATACCGAGATGAACTACTTCCCGACCTTACAAGCAAACCTTAAAGAAATGTACGAGCCGCTTATATCCCTTGTGCGAGAGCTTTCCGAGGCGGGAAAAATAACGGCAAAAATGCTTTACGGCGCCGACGGCTGGGTATGTCATCATAATACCGATCTGTGGAGAGCGACTCAGCCCACAGCGGGACAAGCTATATTTTCTTTCTGGAATGCGGCGGGCGGTTGGCTTTGCCGACATTTATACGAATACTACGAATACACTCTTGACAAAAAGTATCTTGAAAACACTGCGTACCCGATCTTAAGGGGTGCCGCCGAGTTCTATCTTTCACAGCTTACCGACTCCGATGACGGATACAGGATTATTTTCCCGTCAACCTCACCCGAAAACTGCTTCAAGGCAGGAGAAAAGGCCTACGCGTCTATTTCCGAAACGACCGAAATGACCATGTCCATCGTTCGCGAGCTTTTCGGTAATATTCTGAAAAGTGCCGATATTCTCGGAATTAACGATGAGATTATTTCCGCCGTTCGCCGTGAAATAAAAAAGCTCCGTCCCCCTATGATAGGAGCTGACGGACGTATACTTGAATGGTATAGGGAAATGCCGGAAAACGACGTTCATCACAGACACCTTTCCCATCTTTATGCGCTCCATCCCGGCGAGGAGATAACCCCCGAAGGCACACCCGAGCTTGCGGAAGCCTATAAGAAGAGCTTAAAGACAAGAGGAACGGACGGCTCCGGTTGGAGCATTATCTGGAAGGCATCTCTGTACGCGCGGCTTTACGACGGTAACAGCGCGCTTTCTCAGATAAAGGGACTTCTTACCCTTTCAAAAAAGTACGGTGTCGCTATGAATGGGGGCGGAATATATTCAAGCATGCTTTGCTCTCACCCTCCGTTCCAGATAGACGGCAACTTCGGAGCTACAGCGGCTATATGCGAAATGCTGCTTCAGTCTACCCCCGAAACGTTAAAGCTTATACCGGCTCTGCCCTCGGAGTGGAAGGATATATCGGTAAGCGGGCTCTGCGCAAAAGGAAAAAGAGAGGTCTCTATAACGGTAAGGGACGGTGCTCTAACCCGTTGCGTGATAAAAGGAACTCTCCCCGAAAGGGTTATTCTCGGCGGAGAGGATATAAAGGATAGATTTACCTTTAACGGAAAGGTGTACGAATACCGCAGATAATTTTCCCACCGATTTTTTGCAAAACAACTATATTTTGTTTTTCTCAAGGTTTACATCAAGGCTATATGCCACCGTGTGCTCTCCATCAAAGCGACTCAAAAGCTCGTTTGCTTATCAAAAAGTTATTTTTTCCCGCTAGATATAAAAAGGATCCCTTGTGTAAACCCAATTTAGTTCACACAAGGGAGCCTTTTCTTAAGACACTTTTTACTTGTCGTTTTCGTTGAACAATTATATTATCACCTCCTTAAAATAAAAAGTGCGCCAACCGAAGCCAGCGCACTGAAAAACGCTAACTCCAATTGTCGCCAAACAATCTCTTCATAGCATAGATTCCCTATACAATCAAGCAGGAGTAGCACTTTTACCAAAAAAAGGTTGCTTAATTGTATAGCGAAAAAAGCTATAGCTATCCCTTAACGAAAAACCTATAACTATGAATATTAAGATTGTTTGGCACAAATATTATATCACATTTTTTCGGTTTGTAAATACATTTAGTGAGGTTTTATAAAAATACCTTCCGAGAAGAACGTCATTTTGACAAACACTGCTTTCGTGGGCACAAAAAAGGCATACCTCTTTCGAGATATGCCTTATTCTTGCAAAACTGTCTTTTAAATCACTGTTCTAATGTTCAGTGTATTTTTAAAATTAGTCGCTGATGTAAGCGAGAAGCGCAACTGTACGTGCGCGCTTAACAGCAACGGTGATCTGACGCTGGTGCTTTGCGCAAGCTCCGGTAACTCTGCGGGGCAGAATCTTGGAACGCTCGCTGATGCACTTTCTGAGTCTTGCGATGTCCTTGTAATCGATATGAGCGATCTTGTCTGCGCAGAACTGACATACCTTTCTACGCTTGTTACGGTTCATAGCATTCGGACGTGCGCCGCTTCTTACCGGTGCGGAAGCAGTTTCTTCGGTAGCGGTCTCTTCGGTGGTCATGATTTCGTTATCCATTTTATGCCTTTATTTATCCCGTGCAAGGGATAAATTCTCCTTTCGTAAAAGTAAAACTTGTATCAGAACGGGAGATCGTCCTCGCTCGATACGTCCTCAAAGCTCGTCTCTGCGCTGTTAGGCATAGAAGAGAACTGAGGAGCGGACTGCTCAAAGGAGTCCTGATTTGCGGAAAATCCCATTCCGCCGCCCTGTCCGTTAGAGTCAACGAAGAATGCTTCGTCTACTACAACTTCAGTGGCGTAGCGCTTTGCGCCCTGCTGATCTGTCCAGTTTCTTGTCTGAAGGCTTCCCGTTACGCAGATAGCACTTCCCTTCTTGAAATAGCGGGTAATAAAATCTGCTTGGTTACGCCATGCTACAAGATTTATAAAATCAACGTTTGCGTTCTGATTCTGGGTACCATCAGCATTTTTTGAGAAACGACGGTTAATAGCAATCGAAAACGAGGTTACGCTTACTCCGTTGGGAGTCTGGCGAAGCTCGGGTGTTGCGGTAAGATGTCCCGCAAGTACTACCTTATTAAGATTTAAAGATGCCATTTGTTTCCCCTCCTGTTTTTTTGTTACGCTTCTACCTTTGTAACAAGGTAACGCATTATGCCCTCGGTAATTCCGAAGACACGGTTCAACTCAGCCGGAAGCTCTGCAGGACCGTTGAAGTTGATAAGAACATAGTAACCCTCATTTTTATCATTTATCGGGTATGCGAGGCGGCGTTTGCCCCACTCGTTAACAGCGGTGATCTCTGCGGACTCGGCAATGAGATTTTTGAATTTCTCAACGAGAGTCTTTATAACTTCACCGTCTCCCATATCAATGATAAAGAGCGCTTCGTATGCGGTTGTCTTTGCCATTACTTTACACCTCCTTATGGACATTGACCGCAAATCTAAAGATTTATTTGCGGTAAGGAGAAAACACGCGTTTGCGCGCTTTCTAACTTTGTTATTTTATCAAATGTTTTGTGTTTTGTCAACACGGTTTACAAATATTTTACATTTAAATTTAATTGACTAAAAAATTTTGCTCTTACAGACCACAAGCGTTTACTTGCTAAAACGCAAAACCCACTTAATACGCGTATATATCAAAATCACTTTTTATCAACGGGACAGCGGCAGACGAAATACCACTTTTCATCGGTTTCCGTAGCGCTATGCATATCAAAACCGCCGTACACGGCAAGCGTTTCAAGACCGCACTCGTTAAGAAGCGCGCAAAGCTCGTCTTTTTCCCACATTCTTTCGCGCTGAAGCTCCTCTTCCTTCACGTAGCCACCGTTCCCGTCCTCTATGAAAAAGGTCAGGTCAAAGTCGCAAATACCGCTTTTTTCGTCAAGCTCGCTTTTCCAGCCGAGGTAAACTCCGTCCTCCTCTAAAAAGAAGTCGCGCTTTGAAAGGATTTCCTTAAAACGGTAAACGGAATTAATATCGAAAAGCAGAAGCGCGCCGGGGTTAAGGTAGTTATAGATCAGCTTAAAGCATTTTCTCGTATCGTTCTTTTCTGTAAGGTAGCTTATTCCGTCAAGCGAGCATATTACGGCATCAACCGTTCCGTAAAGCTCAAAGCTTCTCATATCCTGCTTTAAGTAAAGGATATTTTGCTCCTTTTCATAACCCCTCTCCATAGCAAGCGACAGCATCTCCTCCGAGACGTCCGCGCCTATCATATCGTACCCTCTCTCGGCAAGTATCTCCGTAAGACGTCCGGTACCGCAGGCGAGGTCTAAAAGAAGCTCCTCTTTTCCGCTGCCGTGTGTTTTAAAAACCTTTTCCACGTAGTCGGCGTACTCGGAGTAATTCGCTCCGTTAAAGAGGTCGTAGTATTCCGCTAAGACGGTAAACTGTTTATTTTTCTTCACGCCTCCGCGCTCCTTTCTCAGGCTAAAAAGTCAGGTTAAATGCAGGTTATAACGGTATCGGTAAGCTCGTCATTTCCCGAAATGCTTATAATCGCGATCTTCTTTTCGGCATTTATAAGCTGCTCCGCTATTTTGTCCTCAACACTGTTCTGTATATACCTTCTCATATTTCTTGCGCCGTAACGCTCCGAGAAGGAATTTTTCGAAACTGTCTTGATCGCTTTTTCGTCGTAGCTCACCTTATATCCCTTAAGCTTAAGCGCTTCCGCAAGCTCACCGAGCTGCAAAGCGGCAATCTTTTCAAAATCGTCTCTGTCAAGACTGCGGAAGGTTACTATCTCGTCAACTCTGTTTAAAAACTCGGGACGAAGGAAATCGGAAAGCGCCGCCTCCGTCTTTTCCTCGCTCTGCTTTTGCATGCTTTCTCCAAAACCGAGGATACCGCTACCAAGCTGAGAGCCTGCGTTGGTGGTCATTATTATAACCGTATTTTCAAAGTTAACCGTTCTTCCCTGCGCATCGGTTATACGTCCGTCGTCAAGTATCTGAAGCAGTATATTCATAACGTCGGGGTGCGCTTTTTCAATCTCGTCGAAAAGAACTACGGAATAGGGCTTACGGCGTATCTTTTCGGTAAGCTGCCCCGCCTCGTCGTATCCGACGTATCCGGGGGGCGCGCCTATTATTCTCGATACTGCGTGCTTTTCCATAAACTCCGACATATCAAGTCTTATAAGTGCCTCGGGGGCATCGAAAAGCTCTGCGGAAAGACGCTTTACAAGCTCGGTTTTACCGACACCCGTAGGTCCCGCAAATATGAAGGAAACCGGCTTTCTTTTCGCGCTGACACCGACGCGGCTGCGTTTAACCGCACGCACCACCGCGCTAACCGCCTTATCCTGTCCGATAAGGTGCTTTTTCAGCGTATCCTCAAGCCTTGAAAGCTTATTAAACTCGTGCTCGGTTATACTGCTTGCGGGCACTCCCGTCCATATCTCTATAACCTTAGCGAGATCTTCTTCCGTCAGCACCGTTCCCGCAACAGCCTTTTCAAGCTCCGCAATTTTTCCGCGGCAGTTAATACAATCGGTCTTTATCTCGGCAATTCTCGCGTATATATCGTTTACCTTGTCAGGCTCGGTCTCGCCTATCTTTTCGGTAAGCTCCTTTTCCTCTTTTTCGAGTCTGTTCAGCTTATCCTCAACCTCGGAAAGCTCGCCCGCCGCATCGGTGCGCAGAGCAAGATACGAGCACGCCTCGTCAAGAAGGTCGATGGCCTTATCCGGAAGGAAGCGGTCGGTTATATAACGCTCGGAGAGCATAACCGTCTTTTCAAGAACCGCTTCGGGAACGGTAAGTCTGTGGTAATTTTCGTAGTAATGCTTGATACCTTTTAAAATCTCCACCGTATCGGAAACGGTTGATTCGGAAACTATAATAGGCTGGAAGCGGCGCTCAAGAGCGGAGTCCTTTTCTATATACTTACGGTACTCACCGAGCGTGGTAGCACCTATAAGCTGTATTTCTCCGCGAGACAGTGCCGGCTTTAAAATATTAGCCGCGTTCATAGAGCCCTCGGCATCTCCCGCTCCGACGATGCTGTGAACCTCGTCAATAACGAGAATAATGTTACCGAGCGCTTTAACCTCTCCGATAAGCGCCTTCATTCTGCCCTCAAACTGACCGCGGAACTGCGTTCCGGCAACGAGAGCGGTCATATCGACAAGCAGAACCTCTTTGTTTTTAAGACGGTACGGAACGTCTCCGCTTGCTATCTTCTGCGAAAGCTGCTCCGCAATAGCGGTTTTACCGACACCCGGCTCGCCTATAAGACATGGATTATTCTTCTGGCGGCGGCAGAGTATTCTTATAAGTCTTTCAAGCTCCTTTTCTCTGCCTATAACCTTATCAAGCTTACCCTCCTTTGCCTTTTCGGTAAGATTAATACAAAACTGATCGATAGCCTTTCTCGGATTTTCCTGCTTTTTCGCAGCTCCCTTTTGACCTTTTTT
>JAZRDX010000092.1:0-6226 GCA_045660565.1 Eubacteriales bacterium | reverse complement strand
TTCGACTTGAATGTGTTATGCACGCCGCCAGCGTTCATCCTGAGCCAGGATCAAACTCTCGATTAAAAAAGTTTTATCTTAGCTGTTTCTTTACTATTACTTAGGAATTGTCGAGATTTGGTTGTATATCAATTTCTTGATTACTTCCTTTGTACTTCTTTGTACTATCTCTTCGTTGTTCAATTTTCAAGGATCATTTCTTTCGCACCCTCTTAAGAGTTGCCCTCTTTAGCGGCGCCCTATTATTATATCACCTTTTTTTCCTTTTGTCAACACTTTTTTGAAAGTTTTTGAAAAAAATTTTATTTTGGTGAGATTGCATAACATATTTCAAGTTTTCACAAAGTCATATGTGCGTTTTGACGGCACAAATTCCCGTTTTCCCTTTACTCCCATCGAACTTTATTTTAATTTCCTCAAAAACGATGCTTTTCTCTTGCAATCCGCTACATTTTATGTTATAATATTTTTATCCCAAATCACTTAAACGGAGATATATTATAATAATGAAGAAAACGCTAATCCTAATTTTACTGATTTTAACGGTAATTTCGTCAATTTCCGCTTTTCCCGTAAGTGCAGCGAAAGGCAACAATTATACAAGCACGCTTGACATTGCGTCCATCCGCCAGAACGCTTCCGGCGACGGTTACGTCTGGAAAAACATAGAAGGCACGCTTGAGCTTAACAATATAACCATTGACACAACCGATGAAATAGGTCTTAAGATCCCGGGAAACGCTGTTATAACGCTTAAGGGCAACAACTACGTCAAGGCATCAAAGATAGCGATAACCTGTCTCACCTCGGCAACCTTCCAGGGTTCCGGCACACTAACTGTCGTTTCAGACGACATGGGAATACAGTGTCTTTCCCTCAGCTCCGAGGACAACGTTCGTTTCCGTTCCGACAAAATCACAATAACCGCAGGTAAAACCGGAATCTATTCGGAGAACGCAACCCTCAGTTTTTCGACAAAAAACATGGACGTAACCGCGGCTGACTACGCGATACGAGGTGAAAGAATTAAAATTTTAAGCGGCACGCTCGTCGCTTCGGGCAGAATTTTCGCTGACGAGACGTTAACCGTCAACGGCGCAAACCTCACCGCCTCCGCTCCCGACAAGGCTTTACAAAGCAACAGAAAGATTGATATTTCAAGTGTTACTCTCTCGGTTGGTGAAAGCACTGACGCTCTCGCCGCTGCCGAAAGCTACAACGGCGAAAAGGCAGTGAAAACCGTTTCAACTGTTAAGGTGGAGAAAAAGGGCGTACTTTTCGGTGGGAAATTCCCCGTATTCGTTGATTATCTTGTATTTATTTTCATAATTATCGCAATCACCGCGGTTGTCGCTCTTCCTATTTATTTTAAATATAGGAAAACGAAGAAAATTAAAGCGAGGAAGAAATAAGAACAGTAGTGTAAAAAAGGAACTTCAGTTGAAGTTCCTTTTTGTGTTTTAAGCGTTTAAATCAATCCACATAACGGGGCGGACGGCAAGCCCACTCTTTACACCATCACCATAAGCGTTGACGTTACCTGCGTAAGTAACGTTTGAAATATCTGACTGACTATTACCCGGCGTTCGCAACCACCAATAGCAGTATCCACCGGTTCCCTCGTAAACACCCCATGCATTTGCATACTCGGTAGGCTTACAAAGCTTTACAAGATGGTTTGAACTGAAATATTTATTCGCCTCCGGTATGCTGAGTACAAACACCTTGTCTTGCGTCGCGTTTCCGGGATTTGTTTTATACGCAGGATTTTTATCCGCAGATACCGTTACCGTCGGTATCACTGCCTTTTCCTCGGCGCTAAAAGCTGTGTTTATAAAGTCATTATTAAGCCATTTGCGAAGCGTACACTTCTCCCAAGTTATGTTTGTTTGTGTTTCATTGAACTTTTTACAGTCGAGACCGTATTTACTAATTACCAGAGCTTTTCCGTCTTGAATATCAAGCACAAGCCATTCTATTTCTTCCTTACCGTTTGATGTATTGTTATCCTGCTCATATACCCCAAACTTAACATAATCACCCAATTTAATATTTTTTAATAAAGCCTTCTTTTTTAAAACCAGTGCATCTTTATAATCTTCAATTTCATCAAGCATATTTATCGCTTCTATGTATTTTCCGACGTTCATTAGTGCTATCGCCTCGTTATATTTCGCATCAAAAATTGCTATGTTGCACTCTTTTATTTTATCTTCGCTGTTTTTATACCCACTAAGTCCCTCAAACCCCGCTATTGCTTCCGCGTATTTTCCCTTGTCCATTAAAGATAACGCATCGTTATATTTAACATTAGGAATAATAACCGCGTTGAGAACAATAACAAAAGCCAAAACCACACATACGATTGGTGCAGAAATAAAGACTATTTTTTCGTTTCTTTTTCTCCGTTTCTCCCTTTCAAGGCGTGCTGTCTCCTCTTGACGTTCGCGCTCTCTACGTGTCGTTTCTTCTATTTCGTGCAAGTTCTTGATTTTTTCTTCACAATCACCGATACGCTCGGAAACATCATTGTACCCGATAATGGATTTAAACGAATCCAAGGCAGCTTGAAGTCTCGAAATGTCGTTTGAGCTGCTATCTTCTATCGCGTTCAGATAAATCTGTTCCTTACGCGCAGCTTCATTTCTTTCCTTTATTTCTCGGATATACCTTTCAAGTTCTTCTTTAAGAGCAACACTACCGTAGCGAATGGATTTTTTGTAATTACTGTTGTCGTCAAACGGCTTATCACAATTATATAAATCTTCACATGCGGAGATTTTAAGCTCCGCCATAAGCTTTCCAAGATAAGCCTGCGCGTTTTCGGGATCAATATCAAGCACTTTTTCGCAGTATTCGTCCGCACTTTCAAAGTCTCCGTCCTCAAGGAACATAAAGGCGCGGCGTAAAAACGCAGAGGTGTTAACTCCACCTGCGGAAACAGTGGCTGAGTCTCCGTTTTCTCTGATAGCGGTGTTTTCCTTTACCGGCTCGTGCATAGCCGGCTCCTTGACAACTGTTTCCTTTACAATATCTTCCGGTTTGGTTTCAAAGCTCGTCATTACCTTCTTCACACCTTGAATAAGGTCGATAAGAAACGCCATTTTTTCCATATTCTGTGCCTGAATGTGGACAAATTCCTCAGGGAGATCGTAGGCGTCCATGTCGCGATAGCAAGGAATAAGACGCTTTTTGCGGTCTTTTTTCATAATTTTAAGGAAACGCGACCACTCGTTCTTAACCCAAACGGCGTTAAAATACTCCGGTTTGCTTCCTATTACAAGCATAACCTTTGCGGAATTAAGCGCGGAAAATATTATGGGTTCGTATTCGCTTCCTGCTTTTCCATCAAGCGTTACAGCGGCATAAAAAACTTTAAATCCAGCATCGGTAAGCTCGTAATATATCTCACTTGCTTTTGCACTATCATATGTTCTTTTTCCGTTCTCGTCGGTTTCTTTATAACAGATAAAGACGTCGTAGCTTTCTTCCTTTTGCGCAAGGACAAGAATTTCCTTCTGTATTCTGTCAATTTCCTTTGCCTGCTCCTCGTAAAGAGCGCGACGCTCTGCGTCTGCGTATTCAAGAGCGGATTTATAGTCCTCGTCGGCTATAACGGAATCATACGAGGCTCTGTGGCAGGTCGGTATCATTTTCCCGGTTGCCTTGTCGTCAACGTACTCAATGCCGTATTTAGAAAGCACAAGTCCCCAATACGCCTCGGCTTCGGTTCCGTCAGACTCGATTATTTTTTCAAACGCCGCCTCAGCCTTGTCAAAATCGCATCTGCGTCTGAGCGCGTTTGCGCGATTAAAGAGGTTACTTTCTCTTTCTTCTTTTATAATTGGCAGGGTTTGGTTTGTGCGGCAGTATTTACAGGTGGTTATTTTGTCCCCCTCGGTTATTTCAAGCTCGCCGCCGCAGAATTTACAGTTAAGAAGCATTTTTATCTCCTTTATTTTACAAGTAAAATAACTAATTTACAGTATATCACTTTCTTTCATATTTGTCAATATTCGCGCAAAAAAGAGCAGATACGCAAGACGAGAAATCTTGTATCTCTGCTCTTTATATTTATAATGAAACCTTTATCTCATTTTCCCTGCACGTAGACAAAGCCGCCGCTGAACGAATGCACCTCGCCGTCGTCGGTCTCCTGCGCGACGGTTACCATATCGCCGCCCTTAAGCTCTACGCCCTTTGCAACGATCTTTTCTCTTGAAACGTGTTCCGTCTCGCACCGCTCGCCGTTAATATAAACCACCGAAAACGGGTTAAACCACTCGCCGCTGACCGTCAGCGTTTCGCCCTCATAGGTAAGCCCTGTTATTTTCGGAACGCTCACGCCAAAGGTCATTTCGGTAGGCTTGTACTCCGCGCCCTTATTACTGTAATTCATTCCGAAAAGGGCGTCATATTCCATTAAACCAAGAATTTCCTTATAATCGGGCTCGTCCTTAAGGTATCTGTTAACAGAGCCTATAACGCCGATATTCTCATTCAGTCCGAGCAGCTCAAAAAGGTACGCGCTGAGCTGGAAGCTCTCTATATCCTTATCGGGTACGCCGTCAAACGCACCGAAGTTACTCCATAAAATATACTCGGTCTGATAGAGGTTTCCTGCCTTCAAATCCTCCTCGGAAAGCTTCAGGTCGGGCAGGTGGTCGCCGTAAAAGACTATTACCGTGTTCTCGTCATAGGTCGAATAGTACTCGGTGAGCGCGCCGATGAGTTTATCGGTTCCTCTTATCTGCTCAACGTAGTATGAATACATATTTTCAAATTCTTCGTTATCCTCAAAGCCCGAAACCTTAATACCGTAGTCTCCGAGTTTTTCGGTCGGGTAGGAGCCGTGAGGCTGAACCGAAACGGTGAAAACGAAATCCTTTTCCGCCGTTGACTCAAGCGTTCTGTTTATTTCGTCAAAAAGAGATGCGTCCTTTGCCCAGCCGCCGTCGTTATACTCGACGTCATACATATACTCAATAGAGGTAAAGGTGTCAAATCCGATATTCGGGTACACGAGGTGTCTGTCGTAAAAGACACCGGTATTGTTGTGCATCGCGTGGGTTTTGTAGCCATTTTTCAAAAGGATAAACGGAGTGGATTCGCATACCGTTTCCCGCATAATTGAAACGTAGGGGTATTCGCCGGGCGAAAAGAACTCGGTGCTCATACCGGTTAAAATTTCAAACTCGGTGTTAGCCGTACCCGAACCTACGAGCGGAACGGACAGAAAACCGCTTGGGCAGCTTTCCTTCAGCGCTGTAAAGTTCGGCGTCGGGTTTTCGGAAAGGGTTACTCCCTTAACGTTTGCAAGGTCTATAAACGATTCAAGCTGAACGTAAATAACGTTCGGCGCGGCAAAATCCCCGTTCTCCTGCTTCTTTTCGTTTATTCTGTCAAGGACGGCATTTACCTTCTTTTCGCTATACCCACTCGGCTTTGAAATTCCCCTGCAAAAGAGACTTCTTGAAAAGCTGTACGGAAAGCCGTTCTCTTCGTATGCCGCGAGAATATCGCTGTAATCTCTTGAAAGCACACCGACGGAAAGAAACGTAGGGGTAAGAACACCGAGCAGAGCGGCGGTACTACCGAGCTTAATAAGATCGCGTTTTATATTAATTTCCCTTTTCGGGGATTTTATCCACATAACGACTATTCCCGCAATCGCCGCAAGGAGCGCTATGCTGATAATGATTATTTCGGGCACAGTCAGGTAAACGGTGATTATTTCAAGCACCGTGGGGAGTATAAGGAAATCCGCCGCGGCAAAGGGAGACGGTCTGTTTGTAAGAATAACACCGTTTGCCGTTCCGAAGATGAACCACACGATAAAGACGGTGGTAAACATAGCGATGCCGCGCTTAAGCACGAGCGAAAGAGCGAAGGTGGAAAGTATTATAAGCGCACCGTACAAAAAGACGAGCGGAGACGTGAAAGTAAACTTTATTCCTTCAATAAGGCTATGTCTGCTTACCGTTTCTATATAAAAAGCGGTAACGATGGCGGAAACTATACAAAAAACGAGAGGTCTTTTGCAGTAAAGGGAGTAGATGCGCGGTCCGAGAGCCTTGAAAAATCTGCCGATGCAGACAAGCGCGGTTTTAACTGCTTGTACCGCTTTATGCCATATACTTTTTATCTTCATTCCGAAACTGACGAAAAACTCTTTAATATCCTTTCCCTCCCCTCTTGTTTCTTTAAATATTATTTAGTATATTTT
>JAZRDX010000091.1:0-7427 GCA_045660565.1 Eubacteriales bacterium | reverse complement strand
GGTTACGATGCAGTCGTCAACGGCATTATGAGATTTTCTTTTAATGCCGAGGAAATTTTTTAAGGTTTCAAGCTTATGATTTTCCGAATTTATGTATTTTCTCGCAAGCACAAGACTGTCTCTTACCTCGTTTTTCGGATCGTATCCGAGAAGCAGACAGGCAGTTCCGATAAAGCGGCAATCAAAGGAAGAGTTGTGCGCAAACAGTATGTCGTCCTTTATAAATCCGATAAACAAAGGGAGCGCGTCCTCTATCCGCGGAGCGTTCTCCGTCATTTTCTCGGTTATACCCGTAAGCTCGGTTATCATTGGCGGTATAGGTCCGTACGGCTTTACGTAGGTCTGGAATTTCTCGGTTATTTTTCCGTTTTTTACCCTTACCGCGCCTATCTCTATTATCTCCGCCTTTTTCGGAGAAAGCCCCGTGGTTTCAAGGTCGAAAACAACGTACGTATCAGGCATTGCAAGAGAGCAGTCGTTTCTTGTCATTGTTTTTCACTTTCTTTTTTGTTTTTCTTAATATCAAGGCGAAGAATTGCGATAACGATGGAGCAGATGCTGACTATCTCGGTCATAGCACCGCCTATCGAGCCCTCGATAAGGTTGTAAGCAAGCCAGAGGGGTGAGTTAAGCAGTGTCAAAAATCTTACCGAGCTTGCCTTTTCCATTCTACCGGCAAAGGTGGTTATGATCATACCCACCGTCGGAAGGAGTGCCGAAAATCCTTCGGCAAAAATTATGGAATATACTCCCGAGGCGATAGCGCACGGAATAAATACGTAAACCCATACAACAGACGCCGCCCATTTATGATTTTTACGGAAGCTGTATACCATCGATCTGAAAAAGGCAATAAGGTTCAGAATAAATCCCCCCATTGCACCGAGGATAAGAAAATGAACAGTAAAGCAGAAGCAGGAAAAGATCTGCATAGTCATTATTCCGCGCTGCGTCTTCCTCTGAAAGGAAAGCACCGCGATAAAAAACGCAATTATTCCGAGGCACTGTGCGACAATCTGATGGGTATCCCCCGATTTTATCGCATCAACAATTTCAAACATTTTTGCACCTTTTTATAATATAATATTTTATTTTATTATAAAACAAAATAAAAAAAATGTCAATATGTTTTCGCCTAAATCAGCAAAAAAAGCGAAAAATCAAAAACATTCAGAAAATCAAGAAAAAATGAGAAAAAACGAGATTAACCAATATTTAATTAAAAAAACAAACCTTAGCAAACCGTTTTTGACTTTCTTTGACTTTGACTTTCTTTGACTTTTGTGCTACAATTAAGACGTAAAAGGAAACCGACTGAAAAATATTGACTTACGCTGTAAGCATTCCCGCTTAAACCGTAAACGTTTTTCGGTTTAAGAAGTAAAAAAGCACGGAAAGGAACGGTACTTAAAATGCTTAGTGATATAATTGAAAAAATGCTGACTGAGATGCTTGAGGAGGAGGGCGGAAGCCTTGAGCTTAAGCGAAACGAGCTTGCCGAAAGGATAGGCTGCGTACCAAGCCAGATAAACTACGTCATAACCTCGCGCTTTACGCCCGAAAGAGGTTACATTATAGAAAGCAGACGCGGCGGAGGCGGGTACGTGCGAATAACCAAGAAGGTTATGCATAAGGACGAATATCTTATGCACCTCTTTTACACCATAGGAGACAGCCTTGACGAAAAGAGCGGCAGCGTATTTATAATCGACCTTGCAGGTCGCGGTATAATAACCGCACGGGAGGCGAATATAATGGGGATAGCAAATGCGTACGCGTTAAGCGACACCGTACGTGCGGCTATGCTTAAAAAAGTAATTTTATCAATAATATAGGAGGAAAAAGCTATGCTGTGTCAGAAATGTCATAAAAACAACGCCTCGGTTCATATAAAACAGGTAATTAACGGAGAAGTAAGTGAGCGTATGCTCTGCTCCGAATGTGCGGAAAAGGAAAATCTCGGTTCGTTCTTCAGTGGAACCGACAGCCTTTTTTCGGGATTTTTCAGCGACAGCATACTCGGTAGCGCGTCGGTAGCGGAGAAAAAGATATGTCCGCTCTGCAAGTCAACCAAACGCGAGCTTGCCAGAACACGACGCGCAGGATGTGCGAAATGCTATAACGTTTTCTCCGTGGCGCCTTCAAGAATAATTTACGGAATACACGGTAACACCACTCACTCAGGCTCCGCACCGGGAAAACACGTCGAGGAGCTTACCAAACGCGACGAGATAGACGCGCTTAAAAAGGAGCAGGAGGAAGCTATTCTTTCCGAAAACTACGAAAAGGCAGCGGAAATAAGAGATAAAATAAAAGCTCTTGAAAACGGAAGGGAGGAAAAGTAAAATGGCTTGGTACACGGAAAACGGAGATATGCAGGACGTCGTAATATCTACAAGAGTACGTTTTGCGAGAAACCTTTCGGACTATCCCTTCCCCGCAAGACTTGACGAAAAGGGACGTGCCGACGTAATTGACACCGTTCAGAAAGCGCTGAGCGACTACGGCTGTGAGCGCTTCACCGCACCCGAAAAGGACAGGCTTCGTTCTTATATGGAGATGCATTTCGTAAGTCCCGAATTTGTCTCCTCCGACAAGACGAGAGCGCTTCTCAGCGGAGAAACCGACAAGGTTAAAATCATGGTCTGCGAGGAGGACCATTTAAGAATACAGAGCATAGTTGCGGGCTTTGCTCCAAAAAAAGCGTATGAAAACGCAGGGAAGGCTGACGACCGTATATGCAGTGAGCTCAAAATCGCGTACAGCGACAAATACGGATACCTTACCGCCTGCCCGACAAACCTCGGCGGCGCCATGAGGGTTTCCGCCATGCTCTGTCTTCCCGCTCTTACTCTTAAGAACTTAATCCCCTCTTACGAGCAGGCGCTCAGTAAAATGGGAATCACCATTCGCGGTCTTTACGGCGAAGGAAGTAAGGCATCGGGTTGTCTTTATCAGGTTTCAAACCGCGCCTCTCTCGGCATAGACGAAACGGAGATTTTAAAACTTATTACCGACGTCGTTAAAAAACTCGTTGAGGCGGAGCGGAACGCAAAAAACGCTATTTTCGAGCTTAAAAGAACGGCTCTTACCGATAAAATCTCAAGAAGCGTCGGACTGCTGAAAAACGCCCACGTTCTTTCGTCCTCGGAATTTAACAGCGGCTTTGCGGATATGAAGCTCGGTCTTTCCGTCGGTATTCTCAGCGGTATAACCGACGAAAAAATGAGCGAGCTGCTGGTTGCGGTACAACCCGCTACACTCTCAATGACGAGGGAAGGACTTGACGACGATACGGCAAGAGACGTAGCAAGGGCAAGGCTTGTACGCGACAGTCTTTCCGCCGTAACGGTAAATCACGAATAAAACAAACACAGTATTATTTCTATTCATTAACGGAGGTTAGCGTGAAAGTTCAATTACTGCTATCATCGCGGATTTCACGCTTGAATTTCCCTAAAAGATTAAACATCTTTTGTTTTGCGATGCAAAACGCGGTAAATTCGTTTATTATTTGTGCAGTTGCCTTGCGGCAACGGAATGGAGATTAAAATGTCAAACAGTAAATTTACAAAATACGCGGAAGCGGCTCTGAACGCCTCTCTCGGCGAGGCGGGGAAGCTCGGTCATACCGACGTCGGCTCGGAGCATCTTCTGCTCGGTATATTAAGCGTTAAGGAGTGCGCCGCGGCGGAGCTTCTTGACAAACACGGAATAGACTATGAGGCTATGTACGAATCGGTTAAAAAGCACATGGGGTACGGTACGCCAACCTCGCCTTCGCCGAGAAACATAACCGAAAAAATGAATAAAATCATACAGGCTTCGGCTTACGAGGCAACAAAACGCGGAAGCGAAAGCATCGGCTCAGAGCATCTTCTTATCTCACTTCTCTCTCTTTCCGACTGCGTTGCCGTAAAGCTTCTTATAGCTGAGGGGGTTGATATTTCCGAGCTCGGAAAGGAGCTTATCTCACTTATGAGCAGCAAAAACGATGACGAGGGCGAAGAAAACGACGTTCCTCACGAGGAAAACATCGCCTCTTCCTCATTCAAAGGTATGAATAATCTTAAAAAGTACGGAAAAGACCTTACCAGAATGGCAAAGGAGGGAAAGCTTGATCCCGTCATTGGGCGCGACAGCGAAAGCGAGCGTCTTATACAGATACTTTCCAGACGTACGAAGAACAATCCCTGTCTTATAGGCGAGGCGGGTGTCGGTAAAACCGCCGTTGTTGAGGGACTTGCGCAGAAGATCGTCAGCGGAGACGTGCCGGAAAATCTTAAGGGAAAAATAATCGTAAGCCTTGACGTTTCGGGAATGCTTGCCGGAACTAAGTACAGGGGTGAGTTTGAGGAGCGCTTAAAGGGGGTTATGAACGAGGTTAAGTCTAACCGCGGCGTAATTCTTTTCATAGACGAGATACACACCATAGTCGGCGCAGGGGCAACCTCTGAGGGCAGCATGGACGCGGCAAACATCATAAAGCCCGCTCTTTCGAGGGGTGAGTTTCAGGTAATAGGAGCCACCACGGTATCGGAATACCGCAAGTACATCGAAAAGGACGCCGCGCTTGAGCGACGTTTCCAATCGGTAACGGTAGGTGAGCCCTCCCCCGAGGACGCGGTAAAGATTTTAATGGGGCTTCGCGCAAGATACGAGGAGCATCATAAGCTTAAAATCTCGGACGGCGCGTTAGAGGCGGCGGTAAAGCTTTCAAGGCGTTATATAGGCGACCGCTACCTGCCCGACAAGGCAATAGACCTTATCGACGAGGCGGCATCGAGAAAACGCATTGGCACTCTTTCCGTTCCCGAGGACCTCAAAGCCCTTGAAACGGAGCTTAAAAAGCTTGCCGACGAAAAGCGCGACGCAATAGTCGATCAGGATTTCGAAAAGGCGGCAAGGCTGCGCGACGAGGAGAAAAAGCTCTCTGACGAGTACGACGCTAAAAAAGCTGAATGGGAAAAACAGAGAACACCCGAAAGCGACGCCGTTACCGCGTCCGATATAGAGGAAATAGTTACCCAGTGGACGGGTATACCGGTTAAAAAGCTTGCCGAGGAGGAGGAAAGCAGGCTGCTTTCACTTGAAAAGCTTCTTCACGAAAGAGTTATCGGTCAGGACGAGGCGGTGGTATCCGTCGCAAACGCGATAAGACGCAGCAGAATAGGACTTAAGGACCCGAACCGCCCGACAGGCTCGTTTATCTTCCTCGGGCCGACGGGTGTCGGTAAAACCGAGCTTTCAAAGGCTCTTGCCGAGATACTTTTCGGGGACGAAAACGCAATGATAAGGGTTGATATGTCGGAGTATATGGAAAAGGCGAGCGTGTCCAAAATGATAGGCTCTCCTCCCGGATATATCGGCTACGACGAGGGCGGTCAGCTTACTGAAAAGATACGCCGCAAGCCTTATTCGGTAGTACTTTTCGACGAAATCGAAAAGGCGCACCCCGACGTCTTTAATCTTATGCTCCAGATACTTGACGACGGTATTTTAACCGACTCTCAGGGCAGACGGGTAGACTTTAAAAACGCGGTTATCATTATGACCTCAAACCTTGGAGCGCGTGAAATAACGACCGCGGGAAAGACGCTTGGGTTTACCGTTTCAAACGCGCCTGCGGACGAGAAAGCGGCTACGAGAGAGCGAGTAATGTCCGCGCTTAAGGAAGCCTTCCGTCCCGAATTTCTTAACAGAATTGACGAGATTATAGTCTTTGACAAGCTTTCCGACGCAGATATACGCCGTATTGCCGACAACATGATAAGGTCGGTTGTAAAGCGCATAGCGGCGATAGGGGTTAACATAAGCTTTGACGAAAAGGCTATGGACTACCTTGCAAAGGAAGGCACCGACAAGGTTTACGGAGCAAGACCTCTCCGCCGAACGATAGTTCATAAGGTAGAGGACGGCTTTGCGACGGCGATGCTTGAAGGCAAATTCGCTAAAGGCGATACGGTAACCGTTTCAGCCGACGAAAAAGGACTTATATGGAATAAAGAGGAAAAATAATCTAATAAAAAGGAGTACGAACAAAACTGCTCGTACTCCTTTTGTTGTAGGGCGGGGGGTTATCTCCCGCCGCTTTATCATTCTGTATCGTTTGTTTTCGGCGGCAGCAAGCCACCGCCCTACGATATTTGCGACAGGTTTTTACCTACTGCATGGCAGGAACCCCTCGGGGAAGTTTTTTGTTATTTAATTAAATACGTCATTACAAGCTCCGCAATAAAAACGACCGAGCAGGAGGCGATGGCGACCTTAAATAAGCTCGCCCCGAACCACGCAAGCGCTATTCCCACTATAAGAGCTATCGCGCCAGAGATAGGAGACTGCGTAGCGTCAAGTATTGCGGGGAAGGTCATAACCGCAAGGGTTACGTAGGGTACGTAATAAAGGAAGGATTTTACGAAACGGTTTTTGATCTGCTTACGTATAAGCGTTATCGGCAGAACCCTTACAAGGTAGGTAACTCCCGCCATAATCAGGATATAGATAAATACGTTGTTTTTCATTTAGCGTGTACCTCCATTTCGTCAGGTACCGCCACAGCGTCCGTTTCTTCTTCGTCTTTTCTCGGGAAAAGAATTGCCGCCAAAGCGGAAATGAAAACGGTAAGAATAATTGTTACCGTGCCGCTTGAAAGCTTCCACGATGCGGGGATAAATTTAGTTAAATAACTGAGCGCAAAGCAAACGGCTATTATGCCGGCTATAATCTTGTTTTTTCTCGCAGGTGGAATTATTATCGCTATAAACATTCCGTAAAGCGCAACACTCAGCGCACTTACTATACTCGTAGGCAACCATGCACCCGCAATAGCGCCTATCGCCGTTCCGAGCGCCCAGAGCGGCACCGCGGTAAACGCCGCACCGTAAACGTAATACGGATTTAAAAATCCGTTTCTCGCCATGGTTATACCGAAAATTTCGTCCGTTACAAAATAACCGCTGAAAAACCTATGGGGTAGTCTTTCACCCGGCGAGAATTTCTGACTGAGCGCGCAGCTCATAAGCATATATCTCGCATTTACCACAAGCGTCATAATAGCGACCTCAAGGTATGCCGCCTTTGCCGCTATCAGCACAAACCCCGCGTACTCTCCCGCGGAGGCGATACACAGTAGACTTGCGATAAAGGACTGTATAACGGACAACCCCGAATTTTTCGCCATAATACCGAGAGAAAAGGATACGGCAAGGTACCCAAGCCCTATCGGAATGGCGTCTCTCATACCCTCGGCAAAAACCTTTTTTCGGCTTTCACCTATTTCAAGTGAGTTCATTTTTTAACTCCAGAACAATTGTAATGCTTTTTTAATTTACGCGTTATAGTGTGGGGAATATTTACAACCCCTCCGTCTTGCACAGCAAGACACCTCCCCTTACACAGGGGAGGCTGTTTTTGCTAACTGTTATTAT
>JAZRDX010000090.1:0-17989 GCA_045660565.1 Eubacteriales bacterium | reverse complement strand
CCTTAGAATGCATTAGTTCCTCGGTAATTTCAAGACTTCTTGCCTTATCGCAAAACGAGGAAGGACGAGTCGGTATCGTAACAGGGTTTAAACGGTACTCCTCAATCAATGGATTGTATTTTTCTTTGAGTGCTTTTGCCTTACTTGGATTAATTCGAGTTTCGGGTAGGCAGTCGCAAAGCCACGCATCGCTACGAGTAAAGCCAAGCGGTGCAAGGATGTTTTCATCCAAAACCTTTGCGGACGGTCCGTTGAGCTGCTTGCCCGCAGGTTCAAGGCATCCAAGTTCTTTTGGTATGGTAATGCTTCCGATAATCGCTTTCGCCTCATCCTCGTTACCGTCCCAAAAAATTCTCGGCTCGCTAGCCACGGCAAGAGCTTGACAGATAACCTTACCGTCTTTCTTCCATCTTGCGTGTACCGCACTTGCATATACTCCAAGTACGAATACTTTTTTAGGTGATTTATCTTCTTGCACCAGCGGATGCAGTTCTTTTCCAAATGGGAAATAATATGGCATATTTTTCTCCTTATCTTCAATATATTAACCATTACCGCTGTAAAATTAACTTTCGGGTTTTGCTTGAAAATCACTTTTCTACGTTTGCATTTTCTTTTGCTGTGGTAATGGAGGTAATGAGCAATTTGCGGATTTTGCTACATTTTGCAAACATATCCTTGTATTCTTCTTCGGTTATCATGTGTGTATCCTTGAACAATCCAAGCCAATAGTCTGTTTCGTAGCACTCTTTCAGGGCAATTTGGAATTTGTTGATAAAATCGGCTTTGCTTGCGGCATAGTTCGCCTCGTGTATGTTTGCGCCTATGCTTGTGCCGCTACGCAATACTTGATTTAATAAAACGTTGCTCTTACGGTGTTCTTTAATGTCGGTGCAAAGATTAACAATGTCAACCGCAAATTTTTTTGATAAATCGACCAAAAAATTTTCTTTCATCGCAAACTCCAAAGTAGAATGATTTGACGGCATAGCCGTCATGAATTGAAACTGCGTTTCATGATTTCTCGCTTTGCTCCATGAATTGAATTGCGCATCCAGCCTTATGCGCCCGCAGGCGCAATTCATGGCGAAGCCAATTCATGAGTGCCACGCACTCAATTCATGCGCTTGCGCAATTCATTGTCGAATCCGCGTGTCAGAGACACAACGGATTCGACATGCTCTGTCCTTTGAAACATATTAAACGGCTGAACATCGCTCATCGTATATCCAAGCTTAACAAATTCAACGCAGTCTCTTGCGAGGGTATCCGGGGAGCAGGAGATGTAAACAATTTTCTTCGGCAAAAGCTTTCCAATATAATCTATGAGAGACGGCGCACATCCCTTTCTCGGCGGATCAATAAGCAACACGTCGGGCGACGGGAATGTACACTCCTCCGCCTTCGAGCATATAAATTCAGCATTCTCTACCCCATTCTGCTCTGCGTTTTTCCTTGCGTTCTCTACCGCCTCGGGTATTACCTCAACTCCGATGAGCTTTTTTGCCTTTCTTTCCGAAATAACGGAAAGTCCAACCGTTCCAATACCGCAGTAAAGGTCAACCACGGTATCGCTCGGCTGAACGTCGGCAAGCTCTGCCGCACATTTATACAGAAGCTCGGTACAGCTATGGTTCACCTGATAAAACGACAAGGGGCTGATCGTATATTTAAGTCCGCAAAGCACATCATCAATTGTATCTTTACCGGCAAGAGTTATACATTTCTTTCCAAGAACGACGTTTGTGTCGTCGGGATTAACGTTAAGAATGACCGATTTAACCTCGGGGAAAGTTGATATAAGCGTTTCGGCAAGGGCTTTATCACCCTTAAACCCGCTTTTCTTACAAACAAGGCAGACCATAACCTCGCCCGTATTAACTCCACAACGAATGTATATATGACGAAGCCCCGAGGGCTTATTTTCTTTAACGTATTGGGTTAAAAACGCGTACACGGGCAGGGTTAACTCCTCCTGAAGCGAACAGCTTGATACGGGTATAATATCGTGAGTACGGGATGCGTAGAAGCCAATATCTCCGTTTTCCGAAACGGGACATTGAAGCTTATTTCTGTAACCCTCTTTTTTTGCCGATATTACATCCTTAACCGTTACGTCAAGCTTAACCCTCTTAAACTCATTTTCAACTCGCTGACTTTTAAGCTCGTTTTCATATTCATAGGTTATATGACGGTAAATGCAACCTCCGCAGCGAGGAAAGGCAGTGCAGTCGGGCGCGGTACGGTGTTTTGACGGAGAGATTATTCTCTCTATCCGAGCAACGCTGTATCCTTTTGCAACCTTGATGATCTTGATTTCAAGCTCGTCCTCGGTAACTCCGCCCTGAACAAATATTACGGCTCCGTCAACCTTTGCAACACCTAGTCCCATATAGTTCATATCAGTAACCAAGACTGTAAGCAAATCATTCTTTTTTAACATACGTTTCTCCGTTTCCCTTGTCATAACCGCAGCAAAACGCGGATTTTACCGTTTAAATTTAACATCAATTTTTTCTTTAAATAGCAAATAGGGCTGAAAGCAACGCAATAATTGCGTTCAACTCACAGCCCTTTTTGACTTAAATGAGAGGTAGTCCAACAAATCAAGGAGTTTCCCAAGCTATGTTGCTACCGTTTCCGATTTACAAAAAAGCTTATTTGTACTTGCGCTTTCTTGCTGCCTCGGACTTCTTCTTACGCTTTACGCTGGGTTTTTCATAATGCTCTCTTTTGCGCATTTCTCCCATAATTCCGGACTTAGTTACCTGTCTCTTGAATCTACGAAGAGCGTTTTCTAAAGACTCGTTATCTTTTATTCTTACTTCTGCCACTTTATATCCCTCCCTTCGCATAACGGCAAAGGTACCATTTATATTTACCTAACCATTATACACTGTGAAAAATAATTTGTCAAGTGCTTTTTGAAATTTTATTATCCTTTTTTGAAAAAAATTCCGTTTTTTCCGGTTCCTTATACTTAAACCCAAGCCTTGATGATATATTTTCGGGCAAAAACAGCAGCACAAGTATGGCAACAACCGGTGAAAAGAACAGTCCGGTAAGCCCAAAAAGCCGAAATCCAACGTACATTGCAAAAAGCGTTGTCAGCGGCGAAAGTCCTATCCCTGAGCTTATAACCCGCGGCTCGATAAATCTTCTTACTACGGTTACGGTTACGTTTATTATCAAAAGACCGATAGCAGTATACGTATCCCCCGAAAACCATGACCAAAGCGCCCACGGTATCAGCGCGGTTCCCACTCCGAGTATCGGCAACATATCCACCGTGGCAACGATAAGCGCTAAGGTAAACGCATATCTTACGTCAAGCATTAAAAAGCCGATAAGAAGCTCTACGTAGGTTATCAGCATCAAAACAAGACACGCCTTAAGGTAAGATATTCCGGTATCGGTAAGTCTACGCTTTACAGTCAGCAAAAAGCCTCTTGCCTTCTCCGGTAAAAATGAAAAAAGTCTCTCCGTTATATCTTCGTAATCGGTGCAGAAGTAATATGACGCCATTATCAGTATAACGGTGAAAAGCAGTATTTCGGGAAGCATTCCGATAAAATGTGCAATAAACTCAGGAAGCCTTGCCGCCCAGCCCGAAATCATATTCTTAACCGAGGATGCAACGGTTTCCGAAAGACTTCCGCCTATTGCCTCGATAAACGGTATTTTTTCTGCAATCTTATCGATAAGCGCAAAAAATTCTCCTACGTACCTCTCTGCATTTGCCGAAACTGATGCCGCAAACTGCTCTATCTCGTTAATAAGTCTGCTAACCGTTAAAAAGATAATAAATCCAACAGAGAAAACGGCTGTTAAAACAACACCCGCACCGAGGATTTTCTTTTTTATGCCGGTTCTTTCATGAAGTATTTTAACAGGCTTATGAAACAAGGCGGCAAATAAAAACGCAATCAAAAACGGAAGAATAAGTCTTAAAACAAACTTTAAAAAAATAAAAAAAGAAAACAACACTATTGCAATTATCGCGATCTTCTTTAGCTTTTTGTTCATGTTTACCCTCCCATTAAATTCGTGCAATACTGTAAACTATTATATTTCAAGGCGTATTTTTTATTCAATCTTTCGTTTTATTGTAAATTTTATGCCGATTTTCTTTTAATATTATTTTTTATTATTGACAAAAAAGATTTAATAGTATAAAATAAATCTTAAGACTACGAAAAATACAAATATTTACGAAAGGAACGGCCATATATGAAAATCAACTGGAACAAAAAGTATACAACCTACGCTATATACGCCGCTTTGATATGCGCCGCAATAATATTCTGTATTTTTGTCGGAGTTTATATGAAATACATCTGGAGCGCTATTCTTTTCGTGCTCAACGTATTTGCTCCGCTTTTCTACGGCTGTATAATCGCTTACATACTTACTCCGCTTATGCGAATTTTCGAGCAGCGTCTGTTTGTTAAAATCAAACACGGAATGCTTCGCCGCGGAATAAGCGTTTTACTCACCTACGTCGTTTTCGTCTCCGCACTCGGACTTTTGGTTTACGCCGTAGGACCGCAGCTTGTAAAAAGCTTAAACGAGCTACAGAAAAACCTCGCAGTTTACTCTGCTTCTCTGCAAAGCTGGCTTGACTCGGTTTCGCAGAATTCTGCTTTGCTCGCATCTATGATCAACGCAATTATGCAGCGTATAGATCTGTCAATATTTACCCAGCCTCTCGAGCAGTTACTCCAGAGTGCCTATGACCTTATCAAAAACTTCTCTCCGTACATCGTTGGATTTGTAAGCTCGTTTATGATACAGCTGAGAAACATTTTAATAGGTCTTATTTTCGCCGGATATATACTTCTTTACAAAGAGCTTGTTTTTGCGCAGATAAAAAAGCTTATGAATGCTTTTTTAAAGAGGAAAACGATAGAAAAAATAAAATATGCGGTAAAAACGACAGATAAGACCTTCGGTCAGTATTTCATGGGCGCGTTCCTTGACGCTATCTTCATAGGAGTTTTAACCGCTGTTGCATTACTTATCTTCAGAATCCCTTACGTTCCGCTTATCAGCGTGCTTATCGCGTGTACAAATATTATTCCGATTTTCGGTCCTTTTATTGGAGCAATTCCCAGCTTTATAATCATATTTATTTCAAATCCTCTGCAAGCACTTTGGTTTGTATGTATTATTCTTGTAATTCAGCAGATAGACGGAAATATTATTGCTCCCAGAATATACAGCGGAACAACCGGTATCCCCGCAATAGCAGTTACCACCGCACTTATAGTTATGGGAGGTATGTTCGGAGTTCCCGGCATGATAATCGGAGTTCCCGTTTTTGCGCTTATCGGTAAATTCATCAACAACGTAACGGAAAAAAGACTTGCCTTAAAAGCTTCTGAAGAAACCGAAGCTTCCGAGCAGAACAGCTCACAGATAATTGAACAAACCGAATTTAACGTATCCGAAACAGAGAACCAAACTGAAGAAAGCCCTATTTCCGATGAATCTGTAAAAAATGCCGAGACAGCAGACGAGGTTATTCAAAGCGACGAAATACAATAGCTAAAACGCATTTTTAGCCACAGAATTTTGTTTTTAATTAAATCCCCAATAAGCAGTATGAAAGGAGTGAGTGAAGGTGAAATTTTTTGAACCGAATGACAAGCGTACTACCGTATCGGTTTATATCTTTATCGTCGCTCTTTTCTGTGTTTTCTGTGTTATTCTTGGGATAAATATACATTTTGTACCGATTATTTTCGGATACATAATGAACATAATTCGACCTATAATTTACGGTCTTATACTTGCCTTTGTATTACACCCGCTTGTTAAACTTACAGAGGAAAAGCTTCTGCGTAAAAGGAAAGAAAAGCGCCTTGGATTCAAGCGTATTCTCAGTGTTATAATCGTCTACGCAACGCTCATTTCACTTGTTGCTCTTTTCTGCGTAACGGTAATACCGGACATCGCGGCAAACTACGATCAGTTTATGCTTATGTTTTCCGACTCCGTTGAGATATTCCAGGGAAAAATAGCCGAGGTATTCAGTCTTCTTCCCGGAGCCGATTCAGCATATGCGTATTATAATGTAACTCCGGATTTAAGAACATCGGTTACAGAGAATATTTTCTCGGATACTCTTCGTAACGTCAACGGATTTGAAATAATATCAAAATCCACAACTCAAAGCGAGGTAAAGGAAATTTTCGGCGAGGTTGCCGAGTCCCTCCGAAAATGGGTAACAGATTCCCTTCCGTCATTCTTCTCCTCTGCCGTAGCGATAATTACCGGTGCTAAAAATCTCCTTCTCGCCATTGTTCTTTCGATATATTTTCTTATCGGTGAGGAATATCTGCGCTCATACCTTACAAGAATCTTTAAGGCATGGATGCCGAGCGGGATATACGGTAGACTTTCATGGTTATTCAACAAGGCTAAGCAGATTTTCCGTGATTATATCGTTGTTCGAGGACTTGACTGCATATCGGTAGGAATACTTATCTACACCTGTCTGGCTATATTCAGAACGCCGTACGCGTCCTTCCTTTCAACCATAATCGGAGTTTCAAGCTTCTTCCCTTTTGTCGGGCCTATTGTCGGTATACTTCTCGGCTCTCTTATCATTACAATAGTTAATTTCAAATATATCATTATATACCTTGCGGTTACCATTGGAATAAACATTCTTGATTCAAGATATATAGAACCGCTTTTAAGCGCAGGTAGGCAGGACACACTTTCCGCATTCTGGGTATTTACATCCATAATAGTAATGGGCGGTTTTTTCGGTCTTGTAGGTATTCTTATAGGAATCCCGCTCTTTGCCTTCATTTATTCGGTAATAAAAGAGCTTGCCGAAGAGAGACTAAAGAATCAGGGACTGCCCGACAATACCTTCGACTGGTTCGTCTCTAACGTCCCCGTTACGTCAAACAGCGAGGAGCAGATTGACGACGTTCAGGATATAAAGGAATATTATACGGAAAAGCAAGCAGACGACGAGGAAGATTACCAGAAGATGAAGGAGCAGCTAAACAAGGCATACTCCTCGGCAAAGGGCTTTTTCTCAAAATTCAAAAAGAAAAAATAGTTTCTTTAAATCTTCTTTTTTAAGAAACGGATTAAAAATAAAATCGGTTTATCAAATCCTTTTAACGCTCGATGGCGATAAGGTTAAGATAAACCGATTTTTATTATAACGGCGCTGTATGGCGTTTTCTTTTCACCTCGCGCTTTTCTCATACGTTCCTATGACGCATACTTATCAAAAATCATATTCTGTAAGCATAACTTCCTTCCATTCGGTAGTACCGTTCTCAAGGTAATAGGTATTTACGCTGAATTTTGTAATTTCAGCTTTAAGCGGTACGGAAAGAAGCTCTCCGGAAAGAGTAAAGCAAGTGTCTTTTCCGTCAGTTTCATATACACGTACAATTCTTCCCTTTCCGTCCTCGGAAAATTTAATCGCGGAAACAACGACGTTATCTCTGTTACATTCAATACCTTTAAAGCTGTCTGAAAGATAACCGTCATGGTTATTTTCAATTATATGAACAAGGGGCGTATTAAAGAGCCTTGCTTCTTTTACAATGTTTCCGTAGCCTTCGTCGGAGCTTACAGCTCTTACGGAATAACTAAACTCGCTCTCACCTTGATCGGTGTACTCTGATTCGTCTGTTCTTGCGCCGCCGTGGTCGCAGTAAATCGGACTGCGAACAGCGGTTAAGTTCATTACGCCGTCTTTAACCGAGAAGCTGTATTTGTTATCGTTAATAAGCGCGCAGCCAAAGTTTGCTCCCTTCGTCATAATCCACATCTGACCGCATTCCTCCTCGCCGTCAGCCGGGCGTTCAATTACACCGAAGGGAATCTCGTAAAAGGCTTTTGCGTTCTCTACCGCCGTTTCAAAGGAAAGCTTTAGCATTTTATGCTTTTCATGCCAGTCAACGATTGCTCTTACGTCAAGACTGTTCTTTTGTGCACTCAGCGTGAAATACTGTGAAAGCTTTGATGCTCCGTAAAAGCTTTCAACTTTAATAACAGCTCTTACGGGACCTTTTTCAAGAACGGTGAATTTTGCGTCGGTAAATTTACCTATAACGTTATCAAAGTAGTTTCTTGCGTGAGACCATGTATCGTGCTCAAATTCGTCAATAACCGTAGGAACCGCACCTTTACCCTTTAAAAGCTCAATATTCTTTTCTTTATCAAAGAAGGAAGAAATATATCCCGTTTGGTTATCGAATTTTACCGAAATACGGTCGTTTTCGAATCCGTAGTCAAATACCTTTATAGGATTTTCGTAAACGGTTTCCTGCTCTCCGTTATACATACAAATAGGTTTTACGGCGTCCATATTCATTTTTACGTAGTAAACGGCATATCCCATAGCCGGAACTGTTACTGTAAACGCCGAATTGTCTCTTTTCCAACACCAACGGGAATTAACGTGCTGATGAGGTACTGTATTTCCGTCTTTATCGGTTACAGCACTTATCTGCGCGTTAATACAAACGGTATCGGTAACGTCGAATGAATGAGGGTTAAATATTACAACCGGATAACCCTTTTCCGCATCACTTGTATCTATTGCCCAGGAAATTGTCTGGAGCGCGCTGTTTTCCGTTTCAGACGCAACCTCTCTCGACATACCGAGCATACTATAAAAGTCATCGTATGCCGGTTTAATGCAGCAGCCGCCCATTACGTCGTGGAAATGGGAAAATAAAACATTCTCCCAAGCCTTTGCAAGGCTTTCGGTTGCAGGCTTCTTGCCGCAAAGCTTTTCAGCCATTACATTGTACGTTTCGGCAGCGACAAGAGAGGTTTCCGCGCGTCTTATATCGTTTTTAATTTTTGAAACCGCCGCATAACAGCCCGATGCGTGGTGCTGAAGGTCATCATTATGTACCGGAATATTCTCTTTCTGCTTTTCTATCTCGGCAAAATAATCGTCTATATCGGAAAATACAACGTTTACGTCAGGAATTTTTTCCTTAAACTCCTTAAGTACGTTTATATTTGTCTTTGTAGGACCGCCGCCGTGATTACCGACACCGTAAAACAGCATATAACCGTCGTCGGTATATTTATAACGCACGTCGTTTTCGTTAAGCTTTTTTTCAAGCTCTTCGAGGGTAGTAGCATACAGGCAGTAAGGATCGGGCAGACGGTAACAAAGCACCTCGGAGCCGTCTGGAGAAATCCAGCGGAAAATATCCGTGTCCATTGTCTTTTCGTGAGTACCGGGACGCATAAATACGTACTGCTTCATACCGGATTTCTTTAAAATCTGCGGGAGCATAAGATTATGACCGAAAGAGTCTACGTTATATCCCGTAGTTGCGGTAGCACCGAGCTTTTCCTTAAAATAACGCTGACAGTAAAGGCTCTGACGCACAAAGCCCTCGCCCGAGGGCATATTACAGTCGGGCTGAACGAACCAACCGCCGACAATGATAAATCTTCCCTCTTTAACTCTTTCTTTTACCTCTTCGAACATTTTGGGATCGAAATCCTCTATCCATTTATAAACGCTTGCCGAGGAACAAACAAATTTAAAGTCGGGATACTCCTTCATTCTGTCAAGAGCGCTTCTGACGGATGCCTTTGCCGACGCCGAGCCCTCCTGCCATTTCCACATCCAAGCCGGATCAAGGTGCGCATTTCCAACGCAGTATAACGTTTTTTTCTTTTTCATAATAAAATCCCTTCTGCTGTTCAGACATTACGTAAAATCTTAGGTATTTTTTATTTAATTAACCGCGATAAGGCACTGCAAAATAATTCTTGTACAGGATTTACCGCGGTTTTATTCCACCTAAATTATAAGCCTTAAATATAATTTTGTCAACGTTTATTTAGTTATTTATCCAAAGTCCAAAAAAAATTATATTTTTTCTAAAAATATTTCAACGTTTCAGTTACCGTAACACTCATTTAGCAGTTTAAAAAACGACTTTTGCCGTATCAGCTTGGAATACTTGATTCTATTTTTCACCTCTCCGTGAATTTCCTTTATATATTCGTCCGACACAGGCGCAAATTTTGTGATTTTACCGCTCCCCGCATCATACTGCGCAAGGTCCGTTTTCCAGCTGTAATCAGAGAAAAAAGCAATGCCATTTTCATCTGACAGGGCATCGCGCCCCGCAAAAAGTCTGCTGTCAAAATCTATTCCAAAGAGATTCAAAAGCGTTGGGAGAACGTCAAACGACGTGGTGGGCTTTTCCACCCTCACCGCGCTTTTCATATCAGCACACCAGATAAAAAAAGCGCCCCTTTCTCTTTCCGCTGTCGTTTTCACCTCTTTACCGTAAAGCTCCGATATATAATCCTTTCCGCCGTTTCCCTGCCAAAGCGGAGCCAGCCCGTACGGATAATGGTCGTTCGACAAGGCTACAACCGTTTCATTCAGTATTCCAGCAGCTTCAAGAGAAGAAAAAAGCTCTGTAAGTGCTTTTTCAAGCTCGAACTGCGCGGCAAGGTACGCCTTTACCCTTTCTGAATACCTAAGAGCGGAAACAGCACTTTTATTCCTTCTCGCCGCCGTGTTTTCTTCAAAGGAATAGTTATTATGACCGCTTACCGTCAGATAATAGGTAAAAAAAGGCTTTTCTTCATATATATATCTACCCACCGTAGCTGTTATAAGCTCACTGTCAAGCCTCGGCCAGCCTGACGATAAAACGTTAGAAAGATCAAGATAAGAGCCGTCATTGGTTACACAGCCGTTACAGCCGTACCAATTCATATTCATTTTCGGGTGAGTAACCTCTCTGCCATAATAGGTGTAGCTGTTGTTATGAAATCCGTTTGCTATATATCCTTCCTTTTCAAATAACGCGGGAAGTGAGTATTTTAAATTATCGTCACACGTAAGACGCATCGACATTCCCTTTTCTCCACTGTCTTTTTTAGGAACCTGACCGAGAAGAAGTGAATATTCACCGCCCGAGGTTGATTCCCCGAATGACGGTTGATAGTAGTCGGTAAAAACAAAGCCCTCGTTCATAAGCTTATACAGCATAGGTGTTCGTTCTTTTGAAACCGAGTAAGGTGAAAAAGCTTCAGCGCAGATAAAGATAAGATTTTTCCCCTCAAAAAGACCGGTATATTTATTCTTTTCGCTCGGCGTAACGGTCGAAAAATAATCGCACATATCTATTATCTTTTTATCAGTCGCTGTATTTTTGATTTTATTGAAATCTATATTCTTTTTGTTATAATTTGTCATTATTAATTCATTTTTGGTATTATTTTGTTTAACGTCTGTGTTTTTAATATTACTGCTCGGCACTCCGCTTACCGAATAAACGAAATTCAGACGAATGCTTTCGGCAAGACCGAAACGTTTTACTCCTTCGTTGAAATCAAAGGATTCGGCATAGTAATCGCTGTCTGAAAACTCTCCTCCTTCACCCTTGTCAAGCGTTATAACCGTGAAAAAATGAGCCGAAACACCTAACGCGAAAACAAGGATCCAAAGACCGCTTTTTTTTACGTATCCTACCGAAATATATTTACGGAATATAGAAAAAAGCGAAATTGGAAGAAAAAGAAGTATAACCGGAAATATACCCGAAAGGGCTGTTTGGATTATGCCTCCGGAGTAGCTTCCTATAACGTCTTCCGCCATGTTAAACACCGTTTCGGGCGGATAAAAAAAGCCAAAAGAACGGTAAAGGAGAATTTCCGTTACAAAACTTACGTAAACTATAATTAACGTTAATACCGCAATGATGCGAAAAAGACCTTTGCGTCCTATCAGTGCGATGATAAAAGTAATCACAGCTCCGACAGACATCGAGAAAAAGAAAATACTCCGTATGTGTTCGAAGCTTCCCGTCGTAAAATACGCAAGACAAAGCTCAGAAAAAAACAGTGTAAAAACAAAGAATAGATTTAAGTACAAATATTTTTTGTAGGCTTTCATAGGAAAACTCCTCCTTTTTCATTTGGTTACATTAATAAGTATTTCCGTACAAAGAATTTTAATGTTACTAAAATATGATATGAAGGTTTTTCCTACCGTCTGATTAGTAATTTGTTTGTTAAAAGCCTGCTCGTCTCTGAGTTCACAAAAAATTTATAATTTAATTTTAATAAAAATATTGCTTTTTCAGTAAAACTGTGGTATAATACTTGTTGCTATCACGGAGAAGTACTCAAGTGGTGAAGAGGCGCCCCTGCTAAGGGTGTAGGTCGGGATAACCGGCGCGAGGGTTCAAATCCCTCTTTCTCCGCCAAAAAAGCAGTCCAAACGGACTGCTTTTTGTTTTTATTAGCAAAGGAGTTGAACCGAGCGCCGGGTACCGGCAAGAGGGGGACGAGACCGACCGCCGCCGGGGGCGGATGCAGGAAGGACGAGGAGTGGCAGCCGTCGCTAAGCAGAAGGCGAATCGGAGAGCCTTGTGCGAAGCGGTAACGGCAACAGGACCAAATCCCTCTTTCTCCGCCAAAAAAGCAGTCCAAACGGACTGCTTTTTTGTTTTACTTCACCGGATTTGAACACGAGCGCCGGGAACCGGCAAGAGGGGGACGAGACCGACCGCCGCCGTTTTTTTGAGATTTTCTGTTGATTTTCTTTTTTTCTATTGACTTTTTCAAAAATCTGTGGTATAATACTCGTTGCCAAACAAACTAAATATACAAAAAATGGGTAATTTTTATTTTAGGGAATAAATATACCTTTTTTTTGACAATACTATTACAGTATTAAATTTGATAAAATGCAAATTTCGTACACTGTGATAGTATAGTAACTATACCCATTTTGTATATAGTTTGTTTGGCGACGACTGGAGATTTGCGTTTTTATGCGCTGACTTTGGTCGGCGCATTTTTATTTTATCAAATTTTTATTTTTGGAGGAAAATATGAAAAACAAATTTATCATCATCATCACCGTTCTTCTCGTTGTAATCGTAGGAGGTACAATAACTGCGGTCGCAGTAACAAACTCACCCAAACTCGTCGTTGCTCGGTCGCTTAAAAAGTTATCCGAAGATTTTACGGAACGAAGCGAGATAAAACCTTTCCAAGATATTTTTAATAAAGGTTCACTAGAGTTCTCACTTACAAGCATAAAAGAAAATAATTATGATATTTTAAAAAACAGCAGCCTTTCCGGAAAAATATATTTTTCGCAAAACGCGGTAATGTTAAACGATGCCAACATAAAAATTAACGGCGAGAAATTTTCCGTAGACATATATGTGTCTAATGAACAAGCCTACGTTACTGAAGACAAAATAATCGGCGGCTCATACGGCATCAAATACTGCGATATAGCAGATCAACTTTCAAATTCTATTTTTTCGCCTGATTCAAAATCCGATTATGCTATTGACAGTAAAATCTTTGATAAAATCATCTCTACTCTTGATAAAGTGGAGGAAAATGACAGCACCTATGCCACTTTAATAGAAATTTTAGAAAAAATTTTTTCTGACCTATCCGAGATAATATTTGAAAACGCTGATTTTTCATCAGAAAAAACCAATGTAAGAATTAACGGGACAAAATCCAAAGTAAGACTTATAACAATTACTTTTGACTCCGATGCAATAGAAAACATTATCAGAGAAACTTATGATTACTTATCCTCTGATGAACTTATCAGCGGGTTTATTGAAAATTACGATGAAATTCTTACCTTGTTTGCAAATGAAATCACCGGCAGTTACTATGCATCGTTTGCTGATATATATAAGGACGCGCTTGAAGAATACGAAAACAACATTGATGATTTGTGTGATAATATAAGCGAAAATATCGATACCATCTCTCTCTGTATTGCAACACCCAAAACAAGCTCAAAGCTTTTAAAGCTTGAACTGAAAATCGATAAAGAAACCTTATTTTCGTTAGATTGCGGAAAAAAAGGCATTGAAAAGTCAAATGAAATATCTCTTGAAACCCCATTTTTTAAAGCATCCTACAAGGTTAACGAAAACAACAAAAAGAAAACAAGCGTTGATATTAACATCAGCGACAATGATAACCAAAGTTTTGAAATATCGTTAGAAATTGATAAAGAAAAGAATAGCTATACCGCCTCATACATAAATTCCTATGAAAGCTATTCCTCATATTATGGTTCTTATGTATACACTGACAAATACACGGTTAAGGGAAGTATTGAAACAAACGGCGATAAAACGTCTCTAACTGTTGACAAAATAACAAACAAATACAGCAGAGACAGCGGTAACAACTCGTATGATTATGAAAATGAATATGTAATTAAGCTTGATTGCAAGGTTGTATTTGACACAAAAGACAAAATGCCTTCTCTAATAAAAAAATACAATACGCTATCAAATATCACAAACAAGGATATTGATAACTGGTTATCAAAGTTAAAAGAATTAGACATTTATTAAAATTTATAAAAATGCAACGTAAGGTTTCCGTACCGCGTTCCGTTTTTTATTCATATAATTTTCGCTATGGGCGTAAATATAATATTGTACCGCTTATACCGACACCGTAAAATCACAACCTTAAAACATTGCCATTTGCCATTTTTTACAATTTATTAATATTTTTTGCTTTATAATAATTTAACAATATATTGACAATAATGACAAAATGTGCTATAATTTAATAAAATAAATATAAATTGTGAGGTGGATAACTATGGAAAACATCCAAAAGCGTCCTAACGCATACGCAATGCTCTTCTCGTTTTTCAAGTCAAAGGCAGTCAGAAACTTAGTATCCGCAGCTCTCCTTGTGTGTTCGCTGTTTACTATGCTGATAATTGACAAGGAAAACTATATCAGAGATGATTATTTTACATTTCTGAACAACCAGCACATTACAGACTTCTTTAATTTCTTTAAAATTGAGTCGTTCAATGTAATGTTCAATGCATGGATAATATTTGTTGCTCTCTTTGTTGCTTGCTTTGTTCTGCTTGTCGGAAACATCTTCTCCGGCGCAGTTATCAAGTCAATGGCATCAAGATACGGCAAGAAAGGCTCTGATAATAAAGCAATCAAGGTTTTATTCGGCATTGTTTACTATGCACTTCTCCTTTTAGTTGCCGCTGTAATCGTTTACATAATCTTTGCAGCCGCAAAGGTAAACACTATAACCGCAGACTCCAGCGGAGTTCTTTTAAACCTTCTCTACGTTCTCCTTATAATGCTTGCGATTGTAGTTCTTATTTTCGTAGCAATAATCCTTGCTTATACCGTATTTTTAATGGCTCTCGCTGTTCTCGGCTTTGTCGTATATCAGGTTGCACGCTTTGCTAAGGCTCTTGATACCGACGGCTCCGTTTTCGGAAGCAAAGAGGTTCAGGTTGTTGTAACCTCTCCGGAAGCTAAGGCAGTAGAAGAAGTTAAGGCAGAACCCACCAAGGAAAAGACCGAGGCTATCGAAGAAGTTAAGGAAGAAGCTACCGAGGAAAAGACCGAGGCTATCGAAGAGGTTAAGGAAGAAGCCCCCGAGGAAAAGGCCGAGGCTATCGAAGAGGTTGAGGAAGAAGCAGCCGAGGTCGTAGAGGAAGTTGCCGAAGAAGCAACCGAAGAAAAATCCGAGGTTATCGAAGAAGCAACTGAAGAAGCAGCTGACGACAAAGCGGTTATAACCGAAGAAGTTATCGAGGAAACCGACGAGGAAACTAACGACGAATTTAAGTTTTCCGGTAATTCCTCCCGTTTAAAGACATCCTTCCTCTGCCGTCTCATTCAGGCTGAAAAGGAAACCGCGGACTACTATTCACAGCTTAAGAACTGCCTCCTTTCTTACAAGGGTGTTAACTCGAGAGTAAGCTGGTTCTTCGACTCCTTCAACAAGGGCAGAAACCACTGCGCAAAGCTTAACATCCGCGGAAAGACGGTTATCATGTACATAGCGCTTGATCCTAAGGATTACAGCCTTTCCAAGTACCACCACACCGACGTATCCGACAAGGCTAAGTACGCAAAAACTCCTATGATGCTTCGTGTTCGCAGCGCCCGTGCACTTAAGTATGCAACCGAGCTTATCTCCATCTGGATGGAAAAGAACGGCGTAAAGCAGACCGAGGTTAAGGACGTTGACTACGCACTTCCCTACGAGACCAACGAGGCTCTTCTCGAGCGTGGACTCATTAAGAAGGTTTAACGTTTTAGTAAATAGCGAAAATCGACCGATGAAAATCGGTCGATTTTTTGTGTTTGAAACTATGGTATTAGGGAACTGCTTAGCGGTTCAAAAGTGGCAATCACCGATGGGAAAAAATTCATAAACAATATATTATAGCGCTTTAATGTTGGAAATATATCCGTTGTAACCAATAAAAAAGAGCCAACTGCGGGTTAGCTCTGTTTTTAATTCAACCGTTGGTTTACTTACTGTTTCTCAGCGCCTGCTCTATGTCGGCTATAATGTCGTCCTTGTCCTCTATTCCTACGGAGAGACGGATAAGATCGGGGCTTACGCCTGCGTCGATAAGCTGTGCGTCGCTAAGCTGTCTGTGGGTTGTGGATGCGGGGTGAAGAACGCAGGTTCTCGCGTCCGCAACGTGGGTTACAACCGCCGCAAGCTTTAAGCTGTCCATAAACTTTGTTGCAGCCTCTCTGCCGCCTTTAACTCCGAAGCAGATAACTCCGCAGGTTCCATCGGGCATATACTTGCTTGCAAGGTCATAGTACTTGCTGGACGGAAGTCCGGGATAATTGATCCACGCGACGTTTTCGTTACCTTCAAGGAATTTTGCGACAGCCGTAGCGTTCTCAACGTGTCTCGGCATACGGAGATGGAGCGTTTCAAGTCCGAGGTTAAGAAGAAACGCATTCTGGGGAGACTGCATTGAGCCGAGGTCTCTCATAAGCTGTACGAGACATTTCGTGATGTAAGCCGCTTTTCCGAACGATTTTGTATAGGTAAGACCGTGGTAGGAGTCATCGGGAGTAGTAAGACCGGGGAACTTATCAGCATAAGCGTCCCAGTCGAATTTACCCCCGTCTACAACTACTCCACCGAGCGCGCATGCGTGTCCGTCCATATACTTTGTGGTGGAATGAACGACAATATCAGCTCCGTGTTCAAAGGGACGGAGATTTATAGGTGTCGGGAAGGTATTATCGATAATAAGCGGAACACCGTTTTTATGGGCAATACGCGCAAATTTCTCTATATCAAGCACTATGAGCGCTGGGTTGGAGAGAGATTCGGCAAAAACAGCCTTTGTGTTCGGCTTAAACGCCTTGCAGATTGTTTCTTCATCGTCGTCCGGGTGAACGAAGGTAAAGTCGATACCAAGCTTTTTCATGGTTACCGAAAAGAGATTGAAGGTGCCGCCGTATATGGTTGCCGCCGCTACCACGTGGTCGCCCGCGGAGCAGATATTGAATATAGAATAGAAGCTTGCCGCCTGACCGGACGAGGTAAGCATCGCGCCTACACCGCCCTCAAGCGCGGCTATTTTATTTGCTACCGCGTCGCAGGTGGGGTTTGCGAGACGGGTGTAGAAGTAACCCGACTCCTTTAAGTCAAAAAGATTTCCCATCTGCTCAGAGGACTCATATTTAAAGGTTGTGCTTTGAACTATCGGAAGAACTCTCGGCTCTCCGTTTTTAGGAGTGTAACCCTCCTGAACACATTTGGTTGATAATTTCATATTGAAAATTCCTTTCTGAACTAATTAAAGCTTCTTACCCGAGCCGTCTTTAAGAGTAACTATACGGTTAAAGGTGTTTTCGTTTTTGGTATCCTTGCAGAAGTAACCGGTACGGACGAACTGGAAGCGCTCTCCGTCCTTAGCCTCGGAAAGAGACTTCTCTATTATGCAGTCGGTAAGAGTAACGACCGATTCGGGATTGAGGTAGTCGTCGTAGGTCTTATCCTCCGGAATATCTCCGGTGTTTTCAATGGTAAAGAGCTTTTCGTAAAGCTTAACTGTGCACTTGTCAGAATGAGACGCGGAAAGCCAGTGTATAGTTCCCTTTATCTTTCTGCCGTCAAGAGGATTGCCGTTTGCCGCTTCAAGGTCGGCTGTACAGCG
>JAZRDX010000089.1:0-40251 GCA_045660565.1 Eubacteriales bacterium | reverse complement strand
GCCATTTCCATAGCCGTAATGCTTATATTCTACGGTATACTTTTCATTGTTATCGAGCGCTTAAACAGAGACAAAACTCCCAAAATCGACAGCATCAGCGACATTGGATACAAAACCGCAATTATCATAGGTCTTTTCCAGGTGCTTTCCATGATACCCGGAACCTCGCGTTCGGGAGCAACGATAATCGGCGCGCTTATAATCGGCGTCTCACGTGTTGCCGCCGCGGAGTTTACCTTTTTCCTTGCGCTTCCCACCATGCTCGGTGCAAGCGCGCTCAAGCTTATAAAATTCGGCTTTAACTTTACCAAAGCGGAGATGTTAACGATTCTTCTCGGCTCAGCGGTCGCATTCACCGTATCGGTTCTTGCCATAAAGTTTTTAATGAGCTTTGTAAAACGGCATGACTTCAAGCTTTTCGGCTACTACCGCATAGCGCTCGGAATTATCGTGATACTTGTATTTTCACTGATTTAAAAAAACACGTCTTTAAAAACCCAAGAAACGGAGACTTAAAATGCCCGAAAACAACGAATTTAATGATTTTTCAGAAAAAGGAGAATCCGTATCGGCGGAGAACAGCGAAATCGAGCTTTCTTCCGAGGCAAGAAAGCTTGCAATAAGAGCTGCCGCCTCTCCCGAAGCCGTCGCCGCATCCGTATCTTCGGAGACGTCGGCAAAACGTACGCTTTCCCCGAAGGACATCTGGTTTTATTATAAATGGCACATTCTTATCGTGCTTTTCTTCGTAACAATTTTCACAGTCCTCATCGTTCAGTCGGTTACAAAGGAAAAATACGACGTGCGTATTCTTTACGCAGGTCCCGCGGTCTTAACCGACGCGCAGAGAGATGCCGTAACCGACGCTTTTTCACAGCAGATAGACGCAGACTACAACGGAGACGGCAAGGTAAGCGCCGAGCTTTTCGATATTATCCTTATGAACAACGACGAGCTTAAGGCGATGTACGAAAAAGGCGTAAGCGACTACTTTTTAAATCCCTCAATCATAAAGGACAATCAGGAGACGCTTTCGGTAAACGCTATGGCAGGCGAATACGTTATCTTCCTCATTGACGCCGATTATTACAAAAATCTCCACGATAACGGAGTATTCATACCGCTTGACGAAATGGGAATAACGACGGGTACACGCTACGACGAATGCTCTCTTTATTTAAACTCACTTGACGTTGCAAAATTTTATACTGCGCTTAACGTTTTCCCCGTCGATACGCTTATATGTGTAAAGCGCATCTCGGCAAGCTCTAAGGAGAAAACTGCCGCACTATGGGAAGAAAACAAGCGCTATTTTAAGCTCATAACAGATTTTAAGCTTCCGGAAGGCTTTACACCGGCGGGATAATTAAATAAAAACCAAGGAAAGGCACGGTAAAGAACAATGAAAATGGCAATAGATGCAAACACCGTAAGTGCGGACAACCAGGTAACGAAAAACGGCACCTCATACACACTCGGAAATATTGAAGGCAGCGTTAAGATCGCCGTTCTCGGAAACTCAATTACGAGACACGGACCTAAGCCCTCGATAGGCTGGGAGCACGACTTCGGTATGGCGGCAAGCGATAAGGACCACGACTACGTTCATCTTCTTTTCAACAAGCTTACAAACAGCGGAAAAAATATCTCCTTCTTCGTAAGACAGTTTGCGAGCTGGGAAAGAAACTATGACGTTGAATATCCTGAGGACTACTCCGATATCAGAGATTTTGAACCTGACATCATAGTTTTCAGACTTGGAGAAAACGTCAGCAGAACCACCGACAAAGCGGCTTTTGAAGCGGCTGCCGAAAAATTTCTTGAATTTATAGGTCGTGGAAAGGCAAAGCTCCTGCTCACCACCTGCTTCTGGAAGCACGAAGTCGCTGACGTCGCAATTCGTAATATATGCAAGAAACACGGAATAGAGCCTACCGAGCTTAACGACCTCGGAGAGCTTCCCGAAATGAAGGCGTTAGCTCTTTTCGAGCATAGCGGAGTTGCGAATCACCCCGGCGACCTCGGAATGGAAAATATAGCGGAACGTATCTATAAGGACTTAATGAAGCTCCTTTAAAATCCGACGGCTTCACCTGAAATATGATATTAAAAAAACTTCCGTATGACTTTTCGGTATGCAAGGTATCCGACTTATCTTCGGCGGCGTTAACTCCGTTTTCCTTCACAGCGGTAACCGACGAGGAAAGCTCTCTTGTTTGTATAACCGAAAACGTACCGAACAACGTTTTATGCCGCAGCGACGGCTGGAAGGCATTCAGAATCGACGGAACGCTTGATTTTTCACTTATCGGAATTCTGTCAAAAATCTCCACCCTGCTTGCCGAGAACGGCATCGGTATATTCGCCGTCTCAACCTACAACACCGACTATATTTTTGTTAAGAAAGAAAGCTTTTCTTCCGCACTCTCGGTACTTGAAAATAACGGATATACGGTTCAAAACTGACGGGACAATATAAAAAAGACGAAGATTTTTTCTTCGTCTTTTTACTTATCGTATATATATATCAATTCTGCTTTCAAAAACGCGACTTATAACATTTGAAGTCGCGCTTTTGTTTTTATACCGTTTCAGAATAGAGGCGTCTTTTCCGTAACAAGCCAAAGCCGACAAGACCAAGCGGCACGGCTCCGCAGAAAACCGAGGCAAAGGTATATATAAACCATTTAGGCACATCTGTCTTTGCAGACGTAAGCATTACCGCCGGAACAGGCTCAGGATAGGTATTCTCGGTAAGTGAGTTTATATAATACGTCAAGGTAAGCAGGTTGCCGCCGTTCGTATAAACGGTATAATCCTCGTAAAGCACGCTCGGTGCCGAAATCCATACAAATCCGCCTCCGTTTTCGTTCGTAGCGGATACACCGGTGTATCTTACCTTTCTAACATCTTTTGCTGCATCGAATTTATAGTCAACAATATCGTCCGTGGTATAGCTTTCGGGCGAGGTCGTAAGAAGCGGTTTAACCGTAATACCGGCAGGCTGTGTCTCGGTAAGCGTTATTCCGGTCGTTCCCGCAAGAAGAACGGTCGCGGCACGCTCGTCAAGAAGCTCGGCAAGTCCCTCGTCGGAAACATCGGGAATGGTATACGCGGGTATTTTTTCAAAATTATAATTTTCGTTATCCTCGCAAAGGTATTTACCGTCGCTCACAACGCCGTATTCCTTAAGTAACGTATTAAGGGTTCCGTATTCTCCACCCTGCGCTGTAACGAGAAGTATCTTTCCGCCGTTTTTCATATACTCCAAAAGCTTATTCTTTTCTGTCGTGGAGATATCGGTATTCGGGAAAAGAAGAAGCAGGTCGGCATCGGACGGAATATCTATCTTTTCGGCGTTGATCCTGGTAAGCTCAAAACCGAAATTTGTAATGTGATTATAGACGTCAAAGGACGGGGAATCCTCCTCGTGTCCTGCAAGAAGATAAATTTTTTTAAGGCTGTCCGAGGTAACGTACCTTATAGCCGCGTTTATACTTTCCTCGTATTCGTAACCTGAGTAACAGCCGTCGTATACGGCGTATTTTTTCAGATAGCTGTCAAAGCTGAGGCTTGAATCTATATAACCTGCGTTACGGTACTGCGCGTAAATCATATATGCGTAGTTATACGCGTCCTCTCCGTAGTAGAACAAATCGTAGTACGGAATCATTTTGTAACGGTTTTCGGTCTTGACCACTATACTGTTTGACGGTGGCGTTGAACCCGAATACTTGTAAATCTCCTCGGCGTCGGCTACCGGATCGAGCGTTTTTAACGTTATATTCTTACTTTTACCGGCATACCTTTCCAAAAACGTTTTTACCCCCTCGTTTTCCTCTCCGGGAGAAGCGATAAGGTAAATTATAATCTCCTTATCAACAGAGGCGATGAGATTTTCCGTTTCGGGAGAAAGGGTATACATAGAATTTGCGGAAAGATCAAGCTTTGTATAAACCGTCGGAATAAGTTTCACTCCGACAAGTATGAGCGCCGCAATTAAAACAACCGAAAAAATAATTATAAGCGCCGCGTTTTTTTCTCCCGTTTTACGGGAAAGCTTATCATAAAACATTTCTTTATCCCCCTTTCCTTTACTCATACTTTCTTCTATACAGCTGCACAAACGAAATAAGTGCAAACACCGCGGTGAAAAGCACAAGGTGTACTATCTCCGCTAAATCAAAAGGACCGTATATAAGCGTATTAAGAGATGAGCAGGGCGAAAGAAGCTCCAAAAGCAACGGGAAAGCTTTGGCAAACGCCTTTGGCGTTATGAAATAAAACATAATAAACAGCGCTTCAACAAGGCAGAAAAATCCGCCGAATATAAGGGAAGATTTTGTAAAAAGATAAATCGCTACCGCGACAAGTACCGCGGTGACAGTCAAGAGAAGCAAGCTAAAGCCGCGAGTTACAGGCACTGCCGAGGCGAAAATTCCGAATAAATAAACAATGACCATAACGGCGTAGGATATAATATAGGAATGAAGTCTCTTTTTTACCGATAAGGAAATAAATATACACACGGATATAAGAGCTGTACCCACAAGAAAATATGCAAAAACCGATGCAAACGCCGCAGCAAAATTTACAACTCCAAACACGTCGAAAATAAACGGAGCGATAACTAAAAGCAGATACGGAACGGCAAAGACGGTAAGAGTAGCCAGAGCCTTTCCGAAATAAAACGACGTTTTCGGTACACCGAAAGCAAAAAGCGTTTTTTCAAACCCGCTTTCCCTATCTGCCGAGAACAGCTCAGCCGTTATGAGCGGAAGCGCAAGCATTAATACTATTTCTATAAATTCAAGCGAATATTCTATAGCGGAGTACTGATTATTAAAATTAATATAAGTAAGGAAAAAACCCTCCGCTAAAAACATAACCGCAAGAAACACATATGTCTTTATGTTACGCAAAAAAGATTTAAGCGTAAGAAAATAAACAGGTTTCATTTATCAAAGCCCTTTCTGTATAAGAAAAATAGCAATATCAATCTATTAGTAAATAATTTTATTCATTTTCAGAGAACTTTTCATCTTCTTCAGACTTGAAGCCTTCGTCTCCGTCCTCGTCTACGGTGTCGGCTTCCTCTTCATCCTCTTCGTCATGATTGAACGCAACGAGGGAGCGGTTCAGTTTTATAGTTTGTACCGCTTTTTTTTCATCAAACTCAGCGCGCTTTTTTCTATCGCTTTCGGAAAGCTCGCCTATTATATTAAGCAGTGCTTCCTTTTCCGATTTTATTTCAAGCAGCGAAAGTCTTGCTTTTGAAAGCAGCTTCTTGATTCTGCTTCTTGTTTCCGCGGCACGAAACATCGGAACGCTTTTCACGGTAACCAAAAAAACATTCTCTCTTACGGTTTCTTCAATTTCGGGGCTATAACGCTCAAAAGCCGCAATTACCGTCTCTTTATCGCCTTTAACAAGGCAACAAACGTCCGTTTCATTGATTTCCGTTTCAAAAAGCGTTTTTGTGTCCCCGAAATAAATCTGATTTCCTGTAGAAAGCACAAGCGTTTTATCACTTATTTCCTTGCACTCAAAAACGGAAGATGATGAAAATATAATCGGTACTTGCTCGGAAGCGGAAATGATAAGCTGCTTAAAATCCCCATATTCATCAAAGGTTAAATTGCTGTATGGCTCTTCTAAGGCTATAAAGTCAGGGTTGCCTATAAGAGATGCCGCGATGCCGAGCGAAAGCTTTTCAAGCGGCGAGAGCGTTACTATTGATTTTTCACTGAAATCTTCGGTGATCTCAATCGCGCTGTCCGGAATCTCCGCTTCTTTTTTTATCTTTAAAACAAAACGAAGGTATTCCCCTGCGGTAAGATATCCCGGAAGCGGCGAGCCCTTTGACAAATATGCCGCGTTATCATTCCCGATAATCTCTCCTCCGTCGGCTTTTTTTACACCGGAGAGCGAGTCAAGAAGCGCCGAGCTTCTTTCGGATTTTTTTGAAAGAATACAAAGAATTCCGCGCTCAAGCGAAAAAGCAATGTTTTTAAACACATCTTTTTTATAAAGACCGTTCACGTCAAGTTTTGTATACATTTCTGCCCCCATAATATGAGCGATTTTTTGTTTTACCGTATGCGTGTCATATGTCCCGTACGTTCCTCGGCAAAGGATATTTATTCTTCACCCGTCGTTTTTAACGGCGAAACATATATATTTTACCGCTTCAATGTGAAAGCGATGTGATTAATATGGAAATCTTTAGTTAATTATATAAAAATCCGCACTTTTTAAACGTTAAATCTTATATAAAATGAAAGTTTTTCCAAAAAATATTAAAAACCCCTTGATATTTTTCTGTTTTTATGATAATATTATAAGTGAATAATTAATCGGCGTATGCTGTTAAAATAAGAAAGGAACAAAACTATGATGTACAACAAGAAAACAATCGAAGACATTGACGTTGCAGGCAAGAAGGTTCTCGTCCGCTGCGATTTCAACGTACCGCTTAAGGACGGAGTTATCACCTCCGACAAGAGAATTGTAGGCGCACTCCCCACAATTAAGTATCTCCTTGACAAGGGTGCAAAGGTTATCCTCTGCTCTCACATGGGCAAGCCCCACAGCATTCTTACCGAGGGCTTCGGTCTTACAAAGAAGGAAAAGCAGAAGGTTGAGGCTCTTCCCGAGGCTGAGCAGGCAGCAGCTACGGCTGACTTCCTTGCAAAGGCTCTCGACGACAAGAAAAAATTCCCCCTTAAGCCCGTTGCTGACAGACTTAACGAGCTTCTCGGCGACAAGGTAACCTTCGCTGAGGACATCATAGGTCCCGATGCTAAGGCAAAGGTTGCGGCTCTTAAGGAAGGCGAGGCTGTTCTTATTGAGAACGTTCGTTTTGACGCAAGAGAGACCAAGAACGGCGCTGATTTTGCAAAGGAGCTTGCTTCCTACGCAGACGTTTACGTAAACGACGCATTCGGTTCCGCTCACAGAGCACACGCTTCCACCGCAGGAGTTGCTGATTACCTCCCCGCAGTTTGCGGATACCTTATCGGAAAAGAAATTTCGATAATGGGTAAGGCTCTTGCCGACCCGGCTCGTCCCTTCGTTGCAATCCTCGGAGGCGCTAAGGTTTCCGATAAGATCGGTGTTATCAACAACCTTCTTGAAAAGGTTGATACCCTTATCATCGGCGGCGGTATGGCATACACCTTCTTTGCGGCTCAGGGCCACACTGTTGGAACCTCTCTCTGCGAGACTGACAAGATTGATCTTGCAAACGAGATGATGGCTAAGGCTAAGGCTAAGGGTGTTAACTTCCTTCTCCCCGTTGACAACAGAGTAGGTAAGGGTTACGACGAGAACACCGAATATATGGAAGTAAATTCCGACGACATTCCGGACGGCTGGATGGGACTTGACATCGGTCCTGCAACCCGCGAGCTCTTTGCAAACGCTATCAAGGGCGCAGGCACCGTTGTATGGAACGGACCGATGGGCGTTTCCGAGTGGAAGAACTTCGCAGCGGGTACCGAGGCTGTTGCTTCCGCAGTTGCTGAGAGCGGAGCTATCTCCATCATCGGCGGCGGAGACAGTGCGGCAGCGGTTGAAAAGCTCGGCTTTGCTGACAAGATGACTCACATCTCTACCGGTGGCGGAGCATCTCTTGAATTCCTTGAAGGAATCGAGCTTCCCGGTATTGCTTGCCTTAACAACAAGTAATTATTAACCTTAAGGCGTGAAAGCTTTGATAAAAACTGTTTTCACGCCTTAATTTTTAAACCATTTGGTATTTATTTCGACAAAAAAGCTGAATATTAAAGTTGCTGTCCGCGAGGCAGCAGATTGGAGAACAAAATGAATAAAGCAAAAAGACCGGTAGTTATAGCCGGTAACTGGAAAATGAATAAAACTCCCGCTGAGGCTAAAGCGCTTATTGAGGAGCTTAAGCCCATGGTTGCGGGCAAAAACGGCTGCGACATAGTTATCTGTGTTCCTTACGTTGACATCTCCGTAGCTGTTGAGGCTACTAAAGGCACAAACATTAAGGTTGGAGCTGAGAACGTACACTTTGCGGAAAGCGGAGCATACACCGGAGAGATTTCCGCTAAAATGCTTACCGAGTGTGGCGTTGAATACGTAATAATAGGACATTCCGAACGCCGTCAGTACTTTGCAGAGACCGACGAGACGGTTAACCTTCGTACCAAGGCTGCTCTTGCCGCCGGTCTTAAGGTTATTCTCTGCGTAGGTGAGGTTAAAGAGGAAAGGCTTGCAGGACTTACCGACGAGGTTGTTTCCATGCAGACAAAGCTCGACCTTGCAGGCATCAGCGCTGAGGATATGAAGAACGTTATAATCGCTTACGAGCCTGTATGGGCTATCGGAACCGGTCTTACCGCAACTCCCGAGCAGGCTGACGAGACCTGCGGAACCATAAGAGCTACTCTTGCAAAGCTTTACGGTGAGGACGTTGCAGAGGCAACCGTTATCCAGTACGGCGGCTCTATGAACGCAAAGAATGCTGCTGAGCTTCTTAGCAAGGTAAACGTTGACGGCGGACTTATCGGCGGCGCGTCTCTTAAGGCTCCCGATTTCACCGTTATCGTTGAGGCTGCTCAGTAAGGAGCAACGTAAAAACTCAAAAATCACTTAACATTTTACATTTTCACTTTATTAGTTTACCATAAAATTTCTTTATATAAGGAGAAAAACAAATGAAAGTACGTATAGAGCTTAACACAATGACCGACGTTACGGATTTCGTTTCCATCGTTTCCACCTGTCCCGGTCAGGTATTTTTGAGTGATGACAAGCATCAGCAGATATGTGCAAAATCCCAGCTCGGAGCTATTCTTGCTAAAATGGAGTGGGAAGAAATATACTGTGTTTCCGACGATGACATCAGCGGAAAGCTTGTTCGCTTCATAGTATAATTTAACCCTGAAATCTAAATTACAAAGCAAAAAATAAAGGGATATATTTTCGCTTAACGGAAATACATCCCTTTTTTGTACCTTAGTATTTCTTCGGCGGCGATATTGTTCGGTGGAAGCTCCGCTGCCTCAGGCGCCCTCGGACGCGGTTAGCCTTTCGCTAACCGCGTCCGCTTTTAAAAACACACGGTTTTACCGCGAAAATATTTATATTTTCGGTAATTCCCATAGGAATTACGTTTTTTAAAGGCGGGATCATTTCCTTTTTTGGAAATGATACCGAGGGCGCCTGAAAGCTTCGGAGCACCGGAAAGCTTGGTACGCCGCCGGTTGAATCAATACGAAATGTTATGTAAAAAACGAGCATTAATTTTCTTTTTCGACATATTAAGTTTATTGATTTAAAAATACCCTTGGCGTATAATAAAGATATAAACAAAAATAATAAAGGAGGAAAGGAAAAAAGCATGAAAAAAAAGAAAAGCCCTTCTCCAATTAAATATTACACCTCGCTTATCGATCAGATAAAAACAAACAAGGTTGCTTTTACCGTTTATATCATTCTGCGAATTGCCGTAATCCTTGTTATGATACGGTGTATAGTCGATAAACGTTACGAAAGCCTTTTTACTGCCGGACTTTGTCTTATTCTTTTTCTCATACCTCCGTTTGTTGAAAAGAACTTTAAGCTTGAGCTTCCAACGGTTCTTGAAACACTTGCCTTTATTTTCATTTTCTGCGCTGAAATATTCGGTGAAATAGGCGGTTTTTATCAGAAATACGCATTTTGGGATACAATGCTCCACACCACTAACGGCTTTATATTCGCCGCGTTCGGGTTCTGTCTCATTGATATAATTAACCAAAATCCTAAGATAAAATTCACAATGTCCCCGATATACGTCGCGATTACCGCGTTCTGCTTTTCAATGACCATCGGAGTCCTTTGGGAGTTTTGGGAATTCAGCTCGGATATACTTTTCATGAACGATATGCAGAAGGACAGAATAATAGAATCATTCACCTCTGTTATGTCTCCGATAAACAAAGCACCCATTACCGATATTACCAAAACGACGATAGAATACGCCGGCGGCAAAACCGTGGTAATAGAAAACGGATACCTTGACATCGGTCTTATCGACACTATGAAGGATATGTTTGTTAACCTTGTCGGAGCGGTTGTTTTCAGCATTATAGGCTATTTCTATATTAAAAAAAGAGGAAAAGGCAAGATTGCCAGTCAGTTTATTCCGGTTCTCATTGAACGAGACGAAAATGCAGAAGGTTTAACCGAAAGCGCTTCACAGTCAACGGAAAAAACAGAATGTTTAACCGACTCCAAGACGCCTTCAGAGGAGGAAACGGATTTATCAGACCTCAGCGAGGATAAAAATAATACGGAATCGGAAAACGACAATATTTAATTATAACAAAAAGGACTAAGCTTTTACAGTTTAGTCCTTTTATAATGTTATCCGATTTTTTCTTCGCTTTCAGATGCGTTTTTTTCAGCCTTTAAAACAAGCTCGGGTGCATTTTTGCTTTTGACCGTCTCCTCGGTAATAATAACCTTTTCAACGTCGTCTCTCGACGGAATTTCATACATAATGTCAAGCATTGTCTCCTCTAAAATTGCTCTGAGACCTCTCGCACCGGTGTTTCTGTCAATAGCCTTTTCGGAAATAGCCTTAAGTGCGCCGTCGGTAAACTCAAGCTCGGCTCTGTCAAGGCTGAAAAGCTTTTTATACTGCTTTACAAGAGAGTTTTTAGGCTCGTTTAATATTCTCACCAAAGCCTCGTTATCGAGATTATCAAGGCTGACGATTATCGGCAGTCGTCCCACAAGCTCGGGAATAAGACCGAACTTTACAACGTCATGCGGTGTTACGTCCTTATACGGCGAATTCGAAAGCTTTTCGGATTTGGTCATAATAGTACTGTTAAATCCAATAGCCGAATTTCCCTTACGGTTTTCAATTATATCCTGTATGGTATCGAAGGCACCGCCGCAGATAAACAGTATATTTTCGGTGTTTATTCTTATAAACTCCTGGTTCGGGTGCTTTCTTCCGCCCTGCGGAGGAACGTTTGCCACCGTTCCCTCAAGAATTTTAAGAAGTGCCTGCTGAACACCCTCGCCCGAAACGTCTCGTGTTATAGAACGGTTTTCCGAGCGTCTTGAAATCTTATCAATTTCATCAATATATATAATTCCCATTTCGGCAAGCTCTACGTTGTAATCCGCCGCCTGAATAAGTCTTAAAAGAATGTTTTCAACGTCCTCACCGACATATCCCGCTTCGGTAAGCGTGGTAGCATCGGCTATTGCAAAGGGAACCTTAAGGGTTTTTGCAAGTGTCTGAGCAAGATAGGTTTTTCCGACACCGGTAGGTCCGAGAAGAAGAACGTTACTCTTTTGTATCTCCACCTCGTCGGAGCTTTTCTTCTGCCCTCCACGTTTTCTGCTGCCGAGCGCGGGAGACTGCAAAATTCTCTTATAGTGATTGTATACCGCGACGGAAAGCGCCTTCTTCGCGTCGTCCTGTCCTATTACGTAGTCGTCAAGTATCTTTTTTATTGTCTGCGGCTTCGGAAGCGTCTCATAGGTAAGACCTGAAATGTTTTCGCTTATCTCCACCTCTCCGATAATTTCATTACAGGTTTCGATACAGTGATTACATATATAAAGTCCCGTCGGAGACGGTATAAGAAAATCTACCTGAGTTTCATTTTTTCCGCAAAAGATACAGTGCCTTGCGGAATGAGTGGTGGTACGGTTGTTTGCCATCGGTTTCGGTGTTTCCTTTCTAAGTAAGGTCGTTAAAGGTTAAATGATAAAGATATTTTTCTTTATTGGTTTTAAAGTCCGCTCAGCTTAAATCCTCTTATCAAGAACCTTATCTATAAGACCGTACTCCATAGCAGCCTCTGCTGTAAGGAAGTTGTCTCTGTCGGTATCCTGCTCGATTACGGAAAGAGGCTTTCCGGTGTTTGCCGCAAGAATTTTGTTAAGCTTATCTTTTGTGCGGAGAATGTGGTCGGAATGTATTTTTATATCCGACGCCTGGCCCTGGAATCCTCCGAGAGGCTGGTGAATCATTATCTCGCTATTGGGGAGCGCAAAACGCTTGCCCTTAGCTCCCGCAGAAAGCAGGAACGCGCCCATGCTTGCCGCCATTCCGACGCAAATAGTCGATACGTCGCACTTAATGAAGTTCATGGTATCGTAAATGGCAAGACCTGCGGAAACAGAGCCGCCGGGGCTATTGATATAGAAGGAAATATCCTTGTCGGCATCCTGCGATTCAAGGAATAAAAGCTGTGCAACTACGAGAGATGCTGTTACGTCGTTTACCTCGTCGGAGAGGAAAATAATTCTGTCGGTGAGAAGACGCGAATATATATCGTACGCGCGCTCGCCGTGGTTTGTCTGCTGTATTACGGTTGGTACAAGTGCCATCTGTTTTTACCGTTCCTTTCTTGTTTTTTATGTTTTTCGGCTTTGACCTAGCTTACCGCTGAAAAGCGGCTCACTATGCGTATGCTTTTAGGTTTATAGGATACTGAACGGCGGTAAAAAACTTCACCGCCGTCCCTAATTATAACTTTAAATTTTATTTTTTATTCAGCCTTGTCGGTTTTTTCCGCTGCTGCCTTCTTGGTTCTGGTGGTCTTCGGCTTAGCGGGCTTTTCCTCGTCAGCTTTTTCTGCCTTTGCCTTGGTGGTCTTGGTAGCCTTCGGCTTTTCTGCCTTCTTCTCGGTTACAACTGCGTTGTCCTTTACAAGCTTAAGTGCGTTCTGAACGTTAAGGTCTGCCGCAAGATCCTCGCTTGCAACTGCCTCCTTAACCTTCTCAACCTCCATGGAGTACATAGCTGCCATACGGTCGTACTCTGCGTTTATCTCCTCTTCGGTTGCGCTTATACCCTCAGCCTTAACAACAGCCTCAAGAGCAAGGCGAACCTTTACGGAACGCTCTGCGCGGGGACGGAAGTTCTCGCGGAGCTGATCAAGATTCTGACCGGTGTACTTGAAATAGGTGTTAAGATCAAGTCCGTTCTGACGGAGCTGCATATCGTACTCGCGAAGCTGGTTTTCAATCTCGTTTACGTACATGGATTCCGGAATCTCAGCTTCCATATTTTCAAGGAGCGCGTCAAGAATTCTGTTCTCGATTACCTGCTCTGCGGTCTTTTCCATTCTCTCGGTTATCTTTGCGCGTACGTCTGCCTTGTAAGCATCAAGACTATCAAAGGACATATCCTTAGCGAACTCGTCGTCAAGCTCGGGAAGCTCTTCCTTGGTGATGCCGTGAAGCTTGCACTTAAATACAGCCGCCTTGCCCGCAAGCTCGGATGCGCCGTACTCCTCGGGGAAGGTTACGTTTACGTCGAACTCATCGCCGACGTTCTTGCCTGCAACCTGCTCCTCGAAGCCGGGGATAAACTGACCGGAGCCGAGCTTAAGCTTATGATGCTCGCCCTTTCCGCCCTCAAACGGAACTCCGTCTACAAAGCCTTCGAAATCTATATCTGCGGTATCGCCCATCTCGGAAGCGCGGTCGGTAACCTCAACCTCTCTTGCGCCTCTCTGCTGAGCCGCCTTTATGTCGGCGTCAACCATATCGTCGGTAACCTCGATAGCATCCTTCTCTGCCTTAAGTCCTTTATACTCTTTAAGAGTAACCTCGGGCTTTACGTCAACAAGTGCCTTAAGTACTACGTCCGCACCGTCTTCCATGGAAACGATGTCGAACTCGGGACGGGAAACAACGGAAAGACCTGCTTCCTTTATCGCTGCCTCGTAAGCATCGGGAAGAAGGTTGTTAAGTGCCTCGTCGAGGAATATTCCCTTACCGTAAAGCTTCTCTACCATTGCAAGAGGAGCCTTTCCCTTACGGAAGCCGGGTATATTCATTTTTCCGATTTCCTTTTTGTAAACCTTTTTAATTTCTGCGTCAAGAGCTGCTCTGTCGATACCGATCTGAAGCTCAACGCGGTTTTTTTCAAGCTTTTCTGTTTTGATAAGACTCATTTTTTTACCTCGCCGCCGACTGTTTTATTTAAACGGCGACGCTCCTTTCGTTTTGCAATTCCTTTATAATATGTTTATTATATTCTTATATATTTTACACGCATCAAGCGGAAAAGTCAACTACTTAACGCTAAAATTAATACTTCGTCAATAATTTTTTTAAAGTTTTACCTATCTAATAAATAAAAACTGTTTAATTTCAGTTAATTTTAAGCGGTTTAAAATCAAGATAGTCTGCTGAAACTATTGTAAAGCTTATTCCCTCAAATTCAGTAGTAAGCGGTATATCGTACCTTCCGTGTATATGACCGAAAAAGCATTCGGTGGCATTATACTCTTTTAGCACGTCTATTATTTCACTGCATAGGAAATCGCCAAGCACGGGCGGAAAATGGAAAAACACAAGCTTTCTCGCGCTTTCCGAAAGCTTTTCCGCTGCCGAAAGACTCATTTTCAGCCTTCCGACCTCCCTCTTAACTATCTTTTCATAGTCCGCGTTATCGGGTGCGTTCTTCTCGTCGCTGTACCAACCGCGACATCCCGCGACAACGGTATCCTCCACTAAAAAGGCATTATTAAACAGCACCTTTATACTGCTTATTCCGTTTTTTTCAAAGAAATCCTCTATTTTTGAAACGGTTCCCCACCAATAGTCGTGGTTTCCCTTACCGATTATTTTCTTACCCGGAAGCTTATCGAGAAGCAGAAGATCCTCTCTTGCCTCCTCCATACTCATTCCCCACGATATGTCGCCCGGAATTATAACGGTATCGTTTTCGGTAACTGTGTTTTTCCAGTTTTCGGTAAGCTTTTCCGTCCAGTTTTTCCAGCGGAAGCCAAAAATATCCATAGGCTTTGATACGCTTTCAGACAGATGCGTATCCGACAGTACAAAAATAGACATAAGCTTCCTTTCTTTATAGTTTGATAAAACCAAGCGGTAACAAAGCCGCTGTCTTTTCAAAAAATCTCACTGCTTCGGGATAAATCCTTTAGCACGCGGAAATAATAATCTTAAAATCTGAAAATCTTAAATATTACCAAGGAGAGTTTAAAATGGATAACGGAAAAAAACAGCAAAAACCGATAAAAAACGTTGTATGCGACGTCGTTTACTGTGAATATCACGACGGGATAGGACACTGCACGGCAAAGCAGATTTCGATAGGTCCGATAGAAGCAAGCTGTTGCAGTGATACCGTCTGCGCCACCTTCAAGCCGCGTGTGAAATTCAACTGAACGCAGCTATACGTCCTCAAAAAGCTTCCGTTTACGCGTAATCCTCTCGTATGTCAGAAGCCGTTTTCGCTTAAAGTATCTCGATAGCCACCTTCGGCATTTCTTCGCTTTCGATAACTCTCGTAAAGCGTACCGTCTTTTTATCAAGTCCCGCAAGAGGAGCGGTAATCGGCACCTCGGTAAGAGCGGTGAGAGCGTCAAGCGCCGCCGTTCCTTCGGGTGCTGCCTTGTTTTCAAGAGCCTCATAAACGGAGGACGCAAATTTATACGGACTTGCCGTTGACGCGATAACTATACGCTCAGACGCGTTTTCGCCCGTCGCTGCAAGGTACTGAGATGCGCAGTTTATACCTACCGCGGAGTGGGTATCGGAAAGATAGTTGTAGCCCTCGTAAAGCTCCTTAATCGTCTTTGCCGTTCCGTCTTCGTCGCAGTAGTAGCCCGCAAACTCACTCTTAATCTTTGCTAAAATCTCGTCGCTTACCTTATATTTACCGGTAAGGCTCAGCTCCTTCATATAGCCCGCGGTCGCCTCGCTACCCGCTACGAGATACAGGAGACGCTCAAGGTTAGAGGAAATAAGTATATCCATTGAAGGAGACATAGTGGTATGGAACGCGCGGTTTCTGTCGTAAACACCGGTACTCAGAAAATCGGTAAGAATGTTATTCTTGTTTGACGCGCAGACGAATTTACCGACGGGAAGCCCCATTCTCTTTGCGATATACGCGGCAAAAATGTTACCGAAGTTACCCGTAGGAACACAAACGTCAATCTTTTCACCGAGCTTAATATCGCCGCCCGCAACGAGGTCGCAATATGCGGAGATATAGTAAACTATCTGCGGAACGAGTCTGCCCCAGTTTATAGAGTTTGCGGACGAGAAGAAGTAACCCTTTTCGTCAAGCGCTTTTTTCATTTCAAGGTCGGAGAAAATCTTCTTAACGCCGTTCTGCGCGTCGTCAAAGTTACCCTTGACAGCGAAAACGTCAACGTTTTTACCCTCCTGCGTAGCCATCTGGAGCTTCTGTACGCGGCTTACTCCGTCAACGGGATAAAATACCGCTATCTTAACTCCGTCTACGTCCTTATAACCTTCAAGAGCCGCCTTACCGGTATCTCCCGAAGTAGCAACGAGAATAAGAGCCGTTCTCTTTTCTCCTGTTTTCTTTAACGCTCTTACAAAAAGTCTCGGCATTATCTGGAGCGCCATATCCTTGAACGCCGCCGTAGGACCGTGCCAAAGCTCCAAAATTCTCATTTTGCTTCCGAGCGCGGAGACAGGTGCCGCTCCGCCGGGGAAACGCGCTTCGCTGTACGCCTCGGAACAGTCGGAAAGAAGCTCGTCGTAGGTATAGTCGGTTAAAAACTTTGAGAGAACGGTAGCCGCTCTTTCGGGGTAGCTCATTTTCGCAAGTGCTTCAAGCTCTCCCGCTTCAAGGCTCGGAATAGTCTCCGGCATAAAAAGACCGCCGTCGGGTGCAAGTCCCTGTTTTATCGCGCCTGCCGCGGTTGTAGGCTCTCCTTCTTTAATTCCGTATCCTCTTGTGCTGATGTAATTCATTGTATTTTCAAACCTTTCTATGTTTTATTATCTTCTATAATTTTTCGGCATTTAGCAAATCGCTTTATTGGGAGTAAGTCGGAGCGCCGAAGCTACCGTCTCCCCCTGCCGCTCTATCATTCGTCATTTCGGCAGGTGCCTAAGCGATTTTAAAAACGCAAGCGTCCGAAATTCTTTATCAATATGATTTACAAGATATTTTTCGCAGTAATCAGAAAAAACGCCGTATCTCTCCGGGCTAAGCTCAAAGGAGAGATATTTTTTTGCATTGGAATATGAGACGTATCTCATAGCGTCAAGCAGCTCTCTGTCGAGCAGCATCAGAAGCATTCGATGTCCCTCTCTGACTTCGGTTGCCGCATTGTGCTTTTTATGACATTCAGCACAGTGCATTACGCCGTCCATAACGTCGAGGTACATAACCTCGCCCTCGTCCTTTCCGCATTCCGAGCAGCTTACAAGGTCGGGAGTAAATCCGCAAACCACCGCCGCGCGCAGCTCAAAAGCCGCTTTTATAAGTTCTCTCGGCTTTAGCGCTCTGTCAAGCGCGTAAAGGGTGTTCAGCACAAGCTGAAGCATCTCGCTTTCGTCTCCGTTTTCAACGCAGACCTCACACGCCACCTCGCAGATGTAAAGCGCCGTCGCCGTGTCCTCAAGGCTTCCTCTGATATTTGTAAAGCCCTCAAGCTCTCTTGCCTCGCGTATCCAAGGCCGCCCGCCTCTGTCGGCGGTGATAAATTCGCTGTAGCAAAGCGGCATTGAAGCACTCGCCGCCTTGTTTTTCAGGCTGTTACCGCCCTTTAGAAGCACCGATATTTTTCCGTATTCCGCCGTAAGCACCGAGAGCATCTTGTCGTTTTCGCCCCACGAAACGTCCGACAGAACAAGTCCTTTAAAATTTGATAGCATGGTATTTATTCACAATTTTTAATATTTTTGCGGCAGCAGGTTGCCGCTCTGATGTTATCTTGTAGGGACCGGCGTCCCCGACGGTCCGTCTTATTCCTCGTCCATACTGTTAAAGCCGAAGTTATTCAAAAGAACGTCGCTGTTGCGCCAATTTTCCTTAACCTTAACCCAGAGATCGAGAAATACCTTTATTCCGAAGAATTTCTCAATATCCTCTCTTGCGCGGCTTCCTATAAGCTTTAAGGTTGCTCCGTTTTTACCGATTATTATACTCTTATGCGATGCCTTTTCGCAGAATATCTCGGCACGTATTCTGAGGAGCCGTCCCTCCTCCTTAAATTCCTCGATAACTACGGCGGTTCCGTGAGGAATCTCGTCCTCTAAGGTACGGAGCAGCTTTTCTCTTACCGTTTCGGCAACTATAACGCGTTCCGGTTGATCGGTTATCGCGTCCTCGGGGAAGAACCACTGCCCCTCGGTTGTAAACTTGTCCACCTCGGAAAGAAGGACGTCGACACCCTTATTTTTAATTGCTGAAATCGGTATTACCGCATCAAAGTCATGCATATCGGCGTAAGCCTTTATTGTATTACCTATCGCCTCGGGGTTTGTTCTGTCAATCTTATTAATAACAAGGATCGACGGAAGCCCGTTGCCCTTTATCTTTTCGATAAGACCGCGCTCAATATCTCCGACGTTTGCTATCGGCTCTACTATAAGTATAACGGCGTCAACACCGGAAAAGACACTGTTTGTCTCCCATACCATTCTGTCGCCGAGCTTTGTTTTCGGCGTATGCATACCGGGGGTATCCATAAATACGTACTGCGTCTCGTCCTTTGTAAGTATACCCGTTATCTTATTTCTCGTGGTCTGCGGCTTTTTTGAAACGATAGCCAGCTTTTCTCCGACGAGAGCGTTAAGAAGCGTGGATTTACCGACGTTCGGTCTGCCCACTATTGCTATAAAACCTGTTTTTTTCATTTTCTATCCTACTTCTTTTTTATTCCTGCTTATCCTGACAAAGACTTATGCGTTTTCCGCTCTGCCAAGCTTCATTTTCTTAAGTATTTCTTCTTGCATAGCAAACATTTCCTTTTCGTCCTCTTCTCCCGCTTCGTGGTCGTATCCAAGAAGATGAAGGACCGAATGAACGGTAAGGAACGCTACCTCTCTTTCAAGAGAATGACCGTACTCCTTTGCCTGCGCTACCGCCTTTTCAAGCGATATAACTATATCTCCGAGCGCCGCTCTTTTTCCGTCGCTCATAGCAATCTCTCCCGATTCGTAAAGCGGGAAGGAAAGCACATCCGTCTCTCTGTCGATGTTTCTGTACTCCGCGTTCAGTCTTTTGATGTCCGCGTTATCAACGAAGGTAACCGAAAGCTCTGCCGAAAACGGCACTTTTTCGTATTTGAGAGCCTGTCCTACCGCGCGGCGTACCAACCCCGCAAGCGCTCTCGTTACCTCTACTTTATCCTGACTGTCGGTGATATAAATTTTATTCATTTCCCTTTTCGTCCGCTCCCTTCTTCTTTTTTTCTTCCTTTTTTTCGTAGGCTGCTATAATTTCCCTTACCAGTCTATGTCTTACCACGTCTTTTTCGGTAAACCTATGAATAGCAATATCGTCTATGTCCGCAAGTATTTCGGACGCCTCGATAAGACCACTGCCCGATCCGCGCGGAAGGTCTATCTGCGTTATATCCCCCGTTACGACTATCTTTGAATGTGTGCCGAGACGTGTAAGCAGCATCTTCATCTGCTCACGCGTCGTGTTCTGCGCCTCGTCAACGATTATAAACGCATCGTCAAGCGTTCTTCCTCTCATGTAGGCAAGGGGCGCTATCTCTATCGTTCCGCGTTCAAGGTGTCTTGCATACACCTCGGGGCCGAGCATTTCGAAAAGCGCGTCGTAAAGCGGACGGAGATACGGATCTATTTTATTCTGAAGATCACCCGGAAGATACCCGAGCTTTTCACCAGCTTCAACCGCGGGACGGGTAAGAATTATCCTCGACACCTCTTTTGAACGGAGCGCTGTAACCGCCATTGCGACCGCAAGGAACGTTTTTCCCGTTCCGGCGGGGCCTATTCCGAAAACTATCGTGTTTTTCTTTATGAGACGGACGTACTTCTGCTGACCGTGGGTTTTCGGTTTAACCGGCTTTCCCTTCACCGTTACGCACACACAGTCCTCGTCGTACCCGAGAAGCTCCTCGTCCTTTCCCTCAATAACGGTGTCGGCAACGTATTCAACCGTCTGAAGCGAAAGGGAGCCTTGAAGTCTTGCCGTTTTCATTAAAATCTTAAGTGCCTTTGCCGCTCCGTCGGCGTTTTCCTCGGTATCGGCAGTTATGATTATGCTGTTCCCGTATTCGTTTTCGCGATTGACACATTCCGCCGAAAACTTCTTTTCGAGCATTTTTACGTTTTCATCAAGAGGTCCGAAAAGCGCGTTTATATTTTCCGTGCTTTCCAGCTGAATTTTTCTTTCCGCCATTTTTTCTCCGTTCCGCTGCCATAGGGCAGACAAGCAACTTAAACTAATTATTCTGCTTTCAAAACTCCACTATACGGCACGGCTATCTCCGTAACGCAGCCTATCTCAGCCCGTCCGATGATTCCGTTTTCCGTTTCCACGTACTCGGTTTTAACGTAGGTAAGCTCTCCGTCGCCGAGCACATCCGTAATTTTTTTATAAAGCTGTCTTTCAGCCTCAAGCCTTGCCGCGTCTCCGTCTCTTGAAACCGTATCGGTTACCGTTATTTCTTCCGAAAAGGTTTTGACTGTAACCGGGATTTCAACAGCCCCGAAAAAAGTAACGCTTCTTTCGTCCAGCAAAACCGCTCCTTCGGTACTGCCAAAGAAGAAATCGTGTCCGAAAACCGATATGACCTTAATCCTTTTACCGCTACCCTCGGTTCGGGAAATCACTTCGGCAAACGGCACGTTTACCTCGACATGCCTTACGACCTCGGCTTTAACCGAGCCCGACGCATTTGTTACTCTCAGTGGCGGATTATCCGTTATCTGACCTCCGCTTCCCGAAATAAGACCGGAAATAAGAACGTCGCCCTTATTTACCACCGTTCCCACCTTAACCGCCGCCTTGCCCTCGGAAACGGTTACGCTTCTTACGACACCGCTTTCGGCGGCAACCATAATGCGGCTTTCGGTTTTACCACCGTCGCTTGGCTTTTCTTCCGTTTCCTTAAGAATAAGAATTGCCGTGGTTCCTTTAAAGTTAAGCGCCGCCCATGAAAGCTCGGGGTGTTCTTTCAGAAAGGTGTTCAAAACCGCCGAGCGGTCAACGTCTGAAATTTTTGCTCCGACCTTAACACCCATCTCGGAAAGCTCCGCGCGAACCTCAGCCTTTGATAAAAGCTCGGTTCCGCTGACGTCAACCCTCCAGACGAAAAGCGTTGACACCCATAAAAGCGCGGCAAAGACGAGAGCTCCGAGCAAAAGTCCGTATCTTTTTCCGTATCTTGAGCGCAATCTTCCAAAGCCATATATATTATTAATATATACCATAATATTTAATTTGTCAAGAGCGGGAGCGATTTTTTTTAATAAAGAGGGGGAAATTTCGGTATAAATCCCCCCTTTTTCATTATCCGCCGACACTGTGGCGCTTATTCCGCTTTCAACAAAGAAGCTGATGAGTGCGTTTTTGTTTTCCTCATCAGCATAAATTTTAACCCTTCCTTCAAAGAATTTTATCAAAGAAGCAAAAAAATTCATACCGCTACCCCTTCCTTACGCAGCTATTCTTTATCGCCGCGGTGCCGCTAAAAATCATCCGTCATTCTTTTTCAAGAAGCTTTATCGCATCTATTCTTCCCGACAGCTTTATTTCTCTGCCGAAATATGTAGTCGCGGTTATCCCCTCGCCGCTTATCTCCATTACTCCGTCGGAAAGCAAAAGTCTTACAGCATCGGGTGCGTAGTGAAGCACCTTTTTACATCCACACACCGTTATTTCTCCCGATGAGCGCAAAAAGGCGCTGCTTTCGCACACCGATATGCCGCTTCTTTTCCGTTTCGGTTTGCTACGTTTTTCCATACCCGTCCCTCCTCCGCAGTATTTTTCATTATCACTCTCGAATAGCCGCTAAAACCTGTATTTCGGCACCGTCTTGCATTTTGCCAAAACGTAAAGCATAAAATAAAACACTGCCTTTAAACTACTATATGCGGAGGATCGCCATTGAATACGTTAATAACAAAAAAGACTGACGTCCTGCAAAAAGAAAGCATACGGAAAAAGAATATCTGTACGGTAAAAAACACAGCACTTCATTCGCAAAAGCACGTCGGACTAAAGGAATCACCAAAAAGCAAAACGGGTATATTAAAATTCACCGTGTGGAGCGGCGTATTTATCTTTGCGGCATATCTTTTAACACATCCCCGTACCTCTTTTACCGCGGTTGAAGGCGCGCTGAAGCTTTGTTTTAAAACGCTTATCCCGTCTCTTTTTCCGTTTATGATCGCGGGGGAGCTTTTGATTCTTTCCAGCTTTCCCGACACCGCGCAAAGGTGTCTCGGCAAAACGTTTCACAGAATATTCGGGCTTGACGGAAAGGGAGCCGCGGCGTTTGTTATCGGCGCATTCTGCGGCTTTCCCGTAGGTGCGAAAACAGCCGTTTCCCTTTATACGTCGGGAGATATTGCAAAAGAGGATGCAGAGAGACTTTCGGGAATAAGCAACAATGCGGGGCTTGGGTTTCTCGTTTCGGGAGTCGGAGCGGGAATATGGGGGTGCGCCGAGCTTGGCATTTTTCTTTATCTGTCGCAGCTAATCGCCGCGATTCTAACGGGAGTACTGCTTTTCGGCTTTAAAAAAAGACGTAGCGGCAGCACTGCAAACGACGGTTATGACGTAACCCGTAACAAGGATTTTACTCTTTCGGGGGCGCTTTCCTCCGCTGTTTCTTCGGCTACGCTTTCGGTTATCAAGGTGATAGGCTTCGTTGTCTTTTTTGAGGTTATGCTGTCGGCACTTTCCGAGGTGCTTATTTCGGTCGGTGCAAGCACCTTAACGGTAAGTCTTATCTGCGCATTTACCGAAATAAGCAGCGGAGTAAAATCTTTACACGCGCTGTCGCTGCTACCGTCTCCGTTATGGACGACAGCGGCTAAAATACTGACCTTTACCTTTTCAGCGTTTGGCGGTCTTTCCGTTTACATGCAGTACTGCGCTTTCGCCACCCCCGTAGGACTTAACACGAGAACGTATTTAAAAACAAAGCTTACGCAGGCGGCGATATGTACTTTTATTGGTGCGGTACTTGTTCTTTTCGGGATAATTTAATCCGCATACCGTTTTAAGCAGGACAAAACCTAAGCTGACGCAAAATGTACGTTTAGCATAATTTATCATATAATGTATTAGAGAAATATATTTTCTCTATAACACCAAGGAAGGAAACAGCAAAAATGAATACCGAAATTACTATTGTTCTGCGTTCGGTAACTCACGCGATGAAGGGCAAAAAGCTGCTTTACGAAAACGGTATACGTGCAGTAATAGTTAAACCCTCTCACCTCGAAGAGGGGTGCGGATACGGTCTTTCTGTCTCTACCGTCTTTGCCGACGCCGCGGCGGAAATACTTGAAAAAAACAAAATCCGCATTGTGAAAATAATACGGTTTTAAGGATTTCTGCTGAAAAACCATTATGCAGCGCATAATTTATCTCGACAATGCGGCTACAACCTTTCCAAAGCCTCCGTCGGTTACCGCCGAGGTTATAAGCGTACTGCGCTCCGGATGCGGAAACCCCGGACGCTCCTCTCACCGTCTTTCGCTTGCCGCGGCGAACACGGTTTACGAATGCCGTGAAAAGATATCCGAGCTTTTCGGCGGAGAAGCAGAGCGCGTAGTTTTCACTTTAAATGCTACGGCGGCTTTAAACCTTGCGATAAAAACCACTTTAAGACGTGGCGATCACGTTCTTATCTCGGATATAGAACACAACTCCGTTCTGCGTCCCGTTGCAACTCTTAAAGAAAAGGGGCTTATAGATTTCGACGTTTATGAGAGCTTTGAGGACGGAGAAACCACGGTACGTGAGCTTAAAAAACGGCTGAGACCGTCCACAAGAATGATTTGCGCCTGCCACCACTCTAACGTTTGCAATTTCATTCTCCCAATAGAAAGGATAGGATGCTTCTGCCGTGAAAACGGACTTATCTTTCTGGTTGACGCTTCGCAAAGCGCGGGTATTTTACCGATAAATATGAAAGAGGGTTATATCGATCTTCTTTGCGCTCCGGGGCACAAGGGGCTTTACGGTCCGCCGGGGGCGGGGTTCGTTATTTACGGAGAACGGTTTGAAAACGACCTGCCCGATACCTTCACCGAGGGCGGAAACGGAGTTCGCTCTCTCTCGCCCTTTATGCCGGATTTTCTGCCCGACCGTCTTGAAGCGGGAACGCTTCCTCTCATTTCGATTGCGGGACTTTCCAAGGGGATAGATTTTATCACCTCATTTCCAAGCGGAGAGCTTCTGAAAAAAGAAAAACGGCTTTGCGCTTTAATGCAAAACCGTCTTTCGGATATTAAGGGAATAAAAATTTACGGAAACAAAAGCGGTACCCTGTTACTGTTTTCCGCAAAAGACTTTACCTCGGAAAAGCTTGCCGCACGTTTAGACGATCACGGAATTTGCGTCAGAGCGGGACTTCACTGCTCTCCGCTTGCGCACAAAAAGTTCGGAACTCCCGAGGGCGACGGCGCGGTAAGAGTAAGTCTCGGTGCGTTCAACACCGAAAGCGACGCGCTCGCTCTATGCAATGCGGTGGAGAAGATTTTACGCTCCGAAAGATAAAACGCTATCGGATAAAATTTCGGCTAAAGCCGTATCGCGTTCACTGCAAGCAAGACTGATTTAAGCAGCAACCAAGATAACAAAAAAATAAATGCCGCCCATAGCGGACGGCATTTATTTTTGAAAAGTTATATAAGTTCTTTAACCTTAGAGCTCTTACCGACTCTGTTACGAAGATAGTTAAGCTTCGCGCGTCTGACCTTACCTTTTCTTACTACCTCAACCTTTGCGATGTTGGGGGAGTGAACGGGGAATATCTTCTCAACGCCTACGCCGTAAGAAATCTTTCTTACGGTAAAGGTCTCGGAAACTCCGCCGCCCTTCTTACCGATTACAGTGCCTTCGAAAATCTGAATTCTTTCGTTGGCTCCGTCCTTAATCTTGCAGTGAACCTTAACGGTCTCACCGATGTTAACGACGGGTGCGTTTTCGTTTATCTGCTCGTTTGCAAAAGCCTGAATTAAATCCATTTTGGCTTCCTCCTTATATCCTAGACGTTCATGCAGAGCTTCGCAGCGGACCGTCCGTAATTTAACAGAGTAATTATATCATAACCAATTTCTTTTTTCAAGTGCTTTTTAACTCTTTCACAAAAAGTTTACAAATACTCGTTTCTTATGTTTTCATGTATGTTTTGGCTGTTACTTAAAAATATTTACGCGCATATTGTTAATATTTTAAAAACTTACTTGATAATTAACAATAAATATGATATAATAACTTTAATTTTAAAATATATAAATAACTGCAAAGGAAGACTAAAAAATGAAATACTTCGTTTTACTCTGCGATGGCGCAGCAGATTACCCGATTGAAGCGTTAAACGGCGGAACTCCGCTTTCAAAGGCCGATAAGCCGATAATGGACAAGCTTGCAAAGGCATCCGTAGCGGGAACGGTATCAAACGTCCCCGTCGGAATGGTTCCCGAATCCGACACCGCAAATCTTGCCGTTCTTTCCTACAACCCCGAAGTTTTTTCAAAGGGACGCTCCCCTCTTGAGGCTATGTCTCTCGGCCTTGATATGAAGCCGGACGATACCGCCTACCGCTGTAACGTTGTTACACTCGGCAACCCCGGAGACACCGAGGTTCCTTATGAGGAAAAAATAATGGTAGACCACGGTGCCGACGAAATAACCACTCCCGAAGCCGATAAGCTTATAAAAGCTTTACAGGCGGAAATGGGAGATGAGCTTAAGCATTTCTACACCGGTGTAAGCTACCGCCACTGCCTTATATGGAACAATGCGCCGAGCTTTACCGCTTTTATGCGTCCCCACGACATTCTCGGCCAGTCAATTTCCGGCTATCTTCCCGAGGAGCCCTTCCTCTCTATCCAGAAAAAGAGCTACGAAATACTTAAGGACCACCCCGTAAACCTTGACAGAATAAAAAGAGGTCTCCGTCCCGCGAACTCCGCGTGGTTCTGGTCTCCCGGTAAAAAGCCCGCGCTTCCTTCGTTTAAGGAAAAATGGAACCTTGACGCTTCGGTAATTTCCGCTGTTGACCTTATAAAGGGAATCGCTATCTGCGCAGGCATGAAATCGGTTGACGTTGAAGGCGCAACGGGAAACATAAGCACCAACTTTAAGGGCAAGGGAGCGGCGGCTATTGAGGAATTTAAAAACGGCGCCGAGCTGGTTTACCTCCACGTTGAAGCACCCGATGAGTGCGGACACCGCGCCGAGCTTGATAACAAAATTCTTTCAATAGAAAAGATAGACGCGGAAATTTTAAAGCCAGTATACGAATATTTAAAGGAAAGCGGCGAAGGCTTTAAGATAATGATACTTCCCGACCACCCGACTCCTATCTGTAAGCGTACTCATACCATGGACGCCGTTCCTTTTATGATATACGACAGTGGAAAAGCCGCGGACGGAATAGAATCGTTCAACGAGGAAAACACAAGAAATACCGGTCTTTACCTCTCGCGCGGCGAAAAGCTTATGGAGCTTCTTGTCGGAGGTAAGATTTCCGAATAAGCCTAACGAAAGCGGTTAAGCAAGGTGATATTTTCGCGTATCACTTTTAGCTTAGCGCTCTTACAAAATTTCAAAAAAGCCGTAAATGGCGGAACGGATTAAAATGGACAATAATTTAAACAGTGCTCCGCTTTCGGAAAGCCCCGAAAACGAGCCGAATAGACCCTGCCGCTTCAGTCGTATTTTCGAGTGGGTGGAGATGTTTACCATTTGCTTTGCGGCGGGAATACTGTTGCTTACTATGTTTTTTAAGCACAGCCCCGTTGTAGGAAGCTCAATGTACCCGACGTTAAGGGAGGGCGACGTCCTGATAGTATCCACCTTTAACTATACTCCAAAGGCAAACGATATTATAGTTTGTCAGTCGGAAAGCTACGGACTTGACACACCGCTTGTAAAACGGATAATAGCGACCGAGGGACAGACGGTTACCATAGACTACGAAAGCTGGACTGTTACCGTCGACGGAGCGGAGCTAAGCGAAGATTACATCAACAAACTCTCCGTACCTATGAATCCGTCAAACCATCTCCCCGAAACCTTTACCGTTCCCGAAAATCACGTTTTCGTAATGGGAGATAACAGAAACGGTTCAACCGACAGCAGGGACGCGAGGATAGGATTTATCGACGAAAGATATATTCTCGGAAAGGTAAGCCTGCGTTTTGCCCCTCTTTCGGAATTTAAGTTCTTTTAAATCACTCCCGATGCGGAATTTCGGACGCGAGCATTCCGTTTTAAAGCACTGCCGCAGTCTGTGCGAGCACAGTTATAAAAACACAGGAGAAAAAAGATGCAATCAAGGCAGATACAGTGGTTCCCGGGCCACATGGCAAAAACCAAAAGACTGATAAAGGAAAGTCTTACGCTTGTCGATTTCGTAATAGAGATACTTGACGCAAGGATTCCCTATTCCTCACACAACCCCGATATAGAAAAGCTTGCCGAAAACAAGCCGAGAATTATACTGCTTAACAAAGCCTCTCTCGCCAACCCGTCGGTAAGTCAGCAGTGGAAGGCGTACTTCAAAAAAACAAACACCGACTGTATTTTCACCGACTGCAACACGGGTGAGGGCTTTGGTGAAATAATGCCGGCAATAAGAACGCTTCTTGCCGAAAAGCTCGCAAGATACAGTGAAAAGGGTATGTCCGGCAGAGCACTTAAGGCTCTGGTCGTAGGTATACCGAACTCCGGAAAAAGCACGTTTATCAACCGCATAGCGGGTTCAGCTAAGGCTAAAGCGGAAAACCGTCCGGGTGTAACAAGAGACAAGCAGTGGGTACCGACAAAGCACGGTCTTGACCTTCTTGATACCCCCGGTGTTCTCTGGCCGAAATTCGAGGACGATACGGTAGGAGAAAACCTTGCAATAACCGGCGCGATAAAGGACGACGTTTTAGACACCGAAACCATCGCGTGTCTGCTGGTTTCAAGACTTCGCGCTCTCGCTCCCGACGTATTTTGTCAGCGCTACAAAATGACCGCAGAGGACCTTTCCGAGGAATACGACGATTACGACGTACTGACCACCGTCGGAAGAAAAAGAGGCTTTCTCGTCAGCGGCGGTGAAATCAACACCGAGCGCGCGGCTATAATGCTGCTTGAGGAATACCGAAGCGGTAAGATAGGCAGAATTTCTCTTGAAAAGCCGTAACGCGCTTATTTCAAAAGACAACCTTAAAACAGCTACAAACAAGATTAAATCCGGCGGAGCTGCACCATTTGAAAATGACTGCACTCCCCCTACGTTTCAGGTGATAAACTATGGCTACAAAAAACGTAAATCCTTTAACCTGGGAGCTTGAGGAAGAATATTTCGCGAGCGAATACAAGGTGATATGCGGAACCGATGAAGCGGGCAGAGGGCCTCTTTGCGGTCCGGTTGCCGCCGCGGCGTGTATTTTACCGAGAGGCTTTATTCTCCCCGGACTTAACGATTCGAAAAAGCTTTCCGAGAAAAAACGCGAGGAGCTTTTCGAAATTATAAAAGAAAACGCAGTCTCATACGCTATTGAGCTTGTGTCAAACGAGGTTATAGACGAGATAAATATTCTTAACGCCTCACAGCTCGCAATGCGTAAATCAATAGAAAGACTTACCCTCACCCCCGACCTTGCGCTTGTAGACGGAAACGTAGCAAGAGATTTCCCCTGCAAGGCGGTAACGGTAATAAAGGGCGACGGAAAATCCCCGAATATTGCGGCGGCGTCCATTCTCGCAAAGGTAACGAGAGACCGTCTATGTGAGCAGCTGCACGAGATGTACCCCGAATACAACATAGCAAAGCACAAGGGGTATCCGACCAAGGAGCATATGGACGCGGTACGAAAGTACGGTCCCTCTCCGATACACAGACTGTCCTTCCTCGGTTTTTTAAACAAGGATGAATAACAACTTACATATAGGTGCTAAAGGCGAAAGCGCCGCCGCAGAATATCTCGTCTCTCTCGGATATACCGTAAAGGAACGCAACTACCGAGCCGCTTCGGGCGAGATAGATATTATCGCGCTTGACGGGGACAGAACGGTTTTCGTCGAGGTCAAGGCGCGTACCGCTGACGTGGGCTCTAAATACGGCAGACCGTCCTCGGCGGTAAATTACCGTAAACGGAAAAACTTTGTCTCCGCGGTAAAGGCTTATCAAAGACTGTACCCGGAAGCAGAAAAATGCCGCATTGACGTTATCGAGGTTTATTTTTTAAGCGGCAAAACCGAGATAAGGCACATAAAAAGCGCTTTCGGAGACGTTAAATAATTTATTGAACGCGGAAAAAAACGAACTTACCGCGCGCTAAAGAAAACGTAAAAGGTTTTTAATCAAACTACTATGTCAGATTTTAAAAAAGCAATTAAAACACTTGAATTTAATAAAATAAAAGAGCTTCTTGCGGAATGTGCCGCGACAGAGGGAGCAAAAGACGCAGCCATGCATCTTTCCCCCGAAAGCGACGCTGTAAGAATTAAGCGTATGCAGGCGGAGACAACTGCCGCAAGGTATCTTATATCAAAAAAATCATATCCGTCTTTTTCTGCGGTAAAGGACGTCGGAGACTCTATTGAGAAGGCGAGAAAAAAATCCACCCTCGCCCCGTCCGAGCTTCTTGAGGTGGCAAACGTTCTTCGAACATCGAGAGCGCTTATAGATTATATCGAAAACGGCTCGGCAGACGAAACGGTCATAGACGTAATCTTCAGACGCCTTACTCCAAACCGCTTTTTAGAGGAAAAGATATACCGCGCGCTCCCCTCGGAGGACTACGTTGCCGATGAGGCAAGTCCCGCGCTCGCTGATCTTCGCAGAAAGATACGCCACAGTCAGGGCTCGGTAAGAGAAACTCTGCAAAAGTACGTTTCGGGTGCTTACGGAAAGTACCTTCAGGAAAATATCGTTACCGTAAGAAACGACCGATTTGTCGTTCCGGTAAAAGCGGAATATAAAAATGAAATAAAAGGTCTGGTTCATGACACATCAGCAACGGGAGCTACGGTTTTCATAGAGCCTTATGCTGTTGTCGAGGCGAACAACGAGCTTCGCGAGCTTCAGACGAAGGAAGCAAGAGAGATAGAACGGATACTGTTTTCTCTTTCCTCCGACTGCGCGCTTTACGGAGAAACGATACTTTTAAACTATATGAATATAACGCAAATTGCCTTTATTTTTGCAAAAGCGCAGTTTGCCGATAAATACGGAGCGGTAGAACCGACAATCACCGAAAAAAGACTTTTAAAGCTGGTAAAAGCAAGACACCCTCTGCTTGACGTTAAAACGGTGGTTCCTATAACCGTTTCACTCGGCGAGGAATTTGATACGCTCGTTATAACCGGTCCCAACACCGGAGGAAAAACGGTAACCCTCAAAACCCTCGGTCTTTTCGCTCTTATGGCTCAGTCGGGACTTCACCTCCCTGCCGAAAACGCGGAATGCGGAGTTTTCGAGGAGATACTTGCCGATATAGGCGATGAGCAAAGCATCGAGCAGTCTCTTTCGACCTTCTCCTCTCACATGGTCAATATAATAAAGATACTGAAAAAGGTAAGCCGAGAAAGCCTTGTTCTCTTTGACGAGCTTGGCGCGGGAACCGATCCGATAGAGGGTGCGGCGATAGCGATTTCAGTACTTGAGGAGGTCCGCTCGTATAAGGGAGCGCTTTGTGCCGCAACCACACACTACTCAGAGCTTAAGGAATACGCCGCCAATAACGAAGGGGTAACAAACGCGGGCTGTGAGTTTGATATAGAAACCTTGAAGCCCACATACCGACTGATAATAGGCGCGCCCGGACGTTCAAATGCATTTGCGATCTCCGAAAAGCTCGGTCTTTCGAAAAACGTTATAAGCCGTGCCGAGCATTTTATAAGCACCGAAAACAGACGTCTTGAGGACGTTATTTCCTCGCTTGACAAGCAACGTATAGAGCTTGAAAAGGCAAGAGCGGAGCTTGAAAACTCAAAGGCGGAGTTTGAAAGATACGAAAAGGAAAAGAGAAAATATATATCCGAGCTTTCCGATAAGACCTACCGCGACACACAGAATCTGCGCGAGCAGGCAACAAGAATGATGGAAAGCGCGAAGGCTTCCTCCGCCTTCATTTTCGATAAGCTTGAAAGACTGCAAAAGCAGGAGGACGGAAAAAGAACGAAGGCAACTCTTGAGGAAGCGCGCGAGGAGATACGCAGAAGCCTGCGCGGTGCGGAGGATAGCTTTATTTCCGGCAGAAAAACTGAAAACGAGGGAATCGTTCCAACCCGTCCTCTTAAGGTCGGAGACGAGGTGCTTATCCTCTCGGTCGGCAGAACGGGTACCGTTATAAAGGCACCGGACAGAGACGGAAACGTTACCGTAAGAGCCGGAATAGTAACCACAAAAACAACGCTTGATAATCTACGTCTTACCGAAACCAAAAAGACACCCGAAAAGAAAAAGAGCGGTGGGGTAGGTAAGACTCTTGCGCCGAACACCTTTAAAGCGGAGATAGACCTCCGCGGTATGACGGGAGACGAGGCGTGGTTTGCCGTTGATAAATACATCGACGACGCGTTTCTCGCGGGAGTAAACTCGGTAACGCTTCTTCACGGAAAAGGAACGGGTGCGCTCCGTACGGCTCTCTGGAATATGTTAAAGAAGGAAAAGAGAGTTGCTTCATTCAGAGCGGGTAACTACGGCGAGGGCGACTACGGGGTTACCGTAATAGAGCTTAAACGATAAGGGTGCGTTTTTGCACGTAGCGATATAAAAAGCTTTCGCGTAGCTTTTTCAAAAGCGACAACAAAAGCTGTCATTTTCTTTTTTTGTCGCGATAAAAACAAGAAAAGGCTGATAAACAAGGCTTACTCCCTTGACAAAAAAAGAAAACACTGTTATAATAAAATAAATTTAAAATAAAATAACTTAAAAGATTTAAATATGAAAGGAAAAAAATCATGGCAAATTTCGAACTCAGCGCATTTACCGACGAATACAACAAGGACTTCTCAAAGCAGATAGAGGGTATGCTTAAAAACGGAGTTAAATACACCGAAATCAGAGGCGTTAACGGCAAGAACATCTCCACCCTTACCGTAGACGAGGCTAAAGAGGTTAAAAAGCAGCTTGATGATAGCGGTCTCGGCGTTTGGTCGATAGGCTCTCCTCTCGGAAAGATCAAGCTTACCGACGATATAGACGCTCATATCGAGCTTACCAAGCACGTATGCGAGCTTGCAAACATTCTCGGCACACCGAGAATCAGAGTTTTCTCCTTCTTCGTACCGGACACCAACAACATCGCTCCTTACAGAACTCAGGTTCTTGACTACATGAGCAGAATGCTTGACGCGGCTAACGCCGGCGGAGCAATTCTTTGCCATGAGAACGAGAAGGGAATCTACGGTGAAAAGACCGAGGGCTGCGTAGACATAATGAAGTACTTTAACGGCGGATATAAGTGCATATTCGACCCCGCTAACTTCGTTCAGTCCGGTGTTACCACCTACCCCGATGCGTTTAATCAGCTTAAGGATTACATATACTACATGCACATCAAGGACTGCCTTGATGACGGAAAGACCGTTTGCCCCGCAGGAAAGGGTATCGGACACGTTCCGGAAATTCTTAACGAGCTTAAGAAGCTTCCCGGCACAATGACTCTTACCATAGAGCCTCACCTCCGTGTCTTTGCAGGTCTCAGCGACCTTGAAAACAAGGACAATAAATCAGAAATCGTTGACAGCTATCCTACCAGCGAGGCGGCATTTACCGCGGCTGTTGACGCTCTTAAGGCTTTAATATAATTCGGTAAATGTTAAAACGAGCTTAATTTTCACCTTGAAGATTTAAAATCACCAACGAAAATAAAATTTAAAAAGGAACGAACCGATATGTCAGATCTTAAAATGTTAGCTATCGACCTCGGCGCAACAAGCGGAAGAGGTATAATAGGTAGCTTTGACGGTAAAAAGCTCACTCTTGAAGAAAATCACCGTTTTGACGACAACTCCTCCTATATTGCCGGAACACTTCAGTGGAACATAATGGATATTTACGAAAATATCAAAACCTCCATTAAGGCCGCAGGTCAAGACATAAGAAGTATAGGAATAGATACCTGGGGTGTCGACTACGGTCTTATAGACAAGAGCGGCCGCCTTATCGGAAGTCCGATAAACTACCGCGACAGCCGTACCGACGGTATGATCGAGTACGCCGAAAAATATATGAGCAAGGAGGATCTGTATAAGGTAACCGGAATTCAGTTTATGAATTTCAATACCGTATACCAGCTTCTTGCCGAAATGAAGGCAAATCCGAGGCTTCTCGACGCCGCGGACAGAATGCTTATGATCCCCGACCTTCTTAACTACTTCCTCACCGGAGTAAAGTTAAACGAATACACAAACGCTACAACGGGCGCACTTGTTAATGCTAAAACAGGCAAGTGGGCGTATGACGTTCTTGAAAAGTTCGGTATCCCCTCCCATATCTTCGGAGACATCGTTCTCCCCGGAACAAAGGTAGGAAAGCTCAGCGCTTCCGTTAAGGCAGAGGTAGGCGGTACCGACGCTGACGTATTCACCGTCGCGTCTCACGACACCGCTTCCGCTATAATGGCGGTTCCCTCCACCGAAAAGGATTTCGTATACATAAGCTCCGGAACGTGGTCGCTTATGGGAACCGAGCTTTCTTCCCCCGTTATTTCCGACAAGTCTCTTGAATACACCTTTACTAACGAGGGCGGCGCAGAGGGCAAAATCTGCTTCCTTAAGAACATAATGGGACTTTGGATACAGACCGAATGCAGAAGAGATTTCGCAAAGCAGGACGGCTACAAGACCTCTTACGACGATCTTGCCGCTATGGGTGCCGCATCTGAGCCTATGCGTTCCATAATCGATCCGGACGACGTTATCTTTACTCCCCCCGGAAATATGACGGGACGTATTGCGGACTACTGCAAAAAGACCGGTCAGCCTGTTCCCGAAACCAAGGGACAGTTCGTTCGTTGCGTATTCGACAGCCTTGCGCTCCGTTACAGAAATACGCTTAAAAAGATTGAGGATATGTCGGGCATCAAAACACCCTTCATTAACATTATCGGCGGCGGTTCTAAAGAAACTCTTCTCTGTCAGTACACCGCCGACGCGTGCGGAATACCGGTTTACGCAGGTCCGAGCGAGGCTACCGCAATAGGAAACCTCGTATCTCAGTCGATAGCGCTCGGAGAGCTCGGCAGCCTTACCGAGGCAAGACAGATGGTTAAGGACTCCTTTGACGTTAAGTGCTTCGAGCCCAATTTAAAGACCAAGGAAATTTGGGACGCAGGCTACGAAAAATTCCTTACCCTTACAAAATAATTTTTATAATAAGCTGTTTTAGCGGTTTCGGTTTATGCCCGCCGCTAAGACAGCTTATTTCCGTTTATAAACGCTGTTTTTTGAATGTCAATATAAAAAATACACAAAAACAAGGTATTTTTTTCGACAAAATTTTATTCTAAAAAATTTATAATAGTGTTGAAAAATATTGTTATTTTTGTTATAATAAAATATATAAATATTTTCTGCTATCTTTCGGAGGAAAAAAACAATGGAAATGGAACAAATTTGCGGCAAGCTCAGCATTATCGGAACAAGAGGCTGCGACGAATTTCTAAACAAAGTAGACGGTTGGCTTAAGACGTGGGCTGAAAGCGATGAAACATCTTTAATTCATCCTCAGTATATCCGTTTCGGTACGGGTGAGGCAAAGGTCGTTATAAACGATTCTATGCGTAACCACGACATTTTCGTATATGCAGACGTATTTAACCACGGTGAAAAGTTCAAAATGTACGAAAAAGAATACCCGATGAGCCCTGACGACCACTTCCAGGACTTAAAGAGAGTCATCTGTTCTGTTGCGGGAAAAGGCCGCAGAATTAACGTAATTATGCCTATGATTTACGAGGGCAGACAGGATAAGCGCACCCTTCGTGAATCCCTTGACGCCGCCATCTCCCTTCAGGAGCTCTCAAATATGGGCGTTGAAAATATAATTTCCTTCGATATACATAATATAGGTATTCAGAACGCTATCCCGATGTGCAGCTTTGATAACGTTCACCCTACCTATCAGATGATAAAGGCACTTCTTAAGAAGTATCCCGACATTGCGATAAACAAGGAACAGCTTATGATGATTTCCCCCGACGAGGGCGGAATGAACCGTTGTATGTACTATTCCTCCGTTTTAAAGCTCGAGCTTGGAACATTCTACAAGCGTCGCGACTACACGGTTGTTAAAGACGGTAAAAACCCGATAAAGGCTCATCAGTACCTCGGTAAGAGCGTAAGAGACAAGGACGTTATAATTGTTGACGACATCATTTCCTCCGGAGAATCCATTCTCGACGTTGCAAGACAGCTCAAATCCAGAGGCGCAAGACGAGTATTCGTATTTGCATCCTTCGGACTTTTCTGTAACGGACTTAAGAAGCTTGACAAGGCATACAGAGACGGAGCTATCGACCAGATATTCACCACCAACCTTATATACAGAACTCCCGAGCTGAGAGCAAGAGAATGGTACACCGACGTTGATATGTCCAAGTACGTTGCCCTCCTTATCGGCACTCTCCACACCAACAAGAGCATAAGCCCGCTCTTAAATCAGGTAGATAAGATCCACAAGCTTGTCGAAAAGCTTGATGAAAACGGAGTTTTAAAGCCCGAATTCAGAGGAACGTTTTAATTCACTGTAAAGACAAAAGCAGAAAAAAGCGGATATGTTCAGCATATCCGCTTTACTGTATCAATCTATATAAAAAGGAAAAATTACTATGTACGAAAATGAAAAAGAACTGTTAAAGGCTAAGGAACGTTTCACCACGGAGGACCTTCTCCTTATTATAAAAATCCTCCGCGGAAAGGACGGCTGTCCGTGGGATGCCGAGCAGACACACGAAAGCATTATCCCCGGTCTTATAGAAGAAACCTACGAAACGGTAGAGGCTATCGAAATGAACAGTCCCGAAATGCTCTGCGAGGAGCTTGGCGACGTGCTGCTTCAGATAGTTTTTCATTCCGATATTTCATCCGATGCATGCGAGTTTGACTACGGAGACGTAGTAACCGGAGTATGCCGGAAAATGATAGTACGCCACCCTCACGTTTTCGGAGACGTTAATGTTAAAAATTCAGCTGAGGTTTTAAAGAACTGGGACAAAATAAAGGCGGAGACCAAATCTCAGAGCGGTCTTTCCGAAAAGCTTAGTTCCGTAGCAAAGCCGCTCCCCGCTCTTATGAGAGCGCAGAAGCTTATACACAAGGCGGCAAAGGAAAACGTAAGACCGAGCGAAAACCTTTTAAGCGGAGCGGAGGGCGAAGCGGCAAACGCGCTTCTCACTGCTATCTACAAGTGCGAGGAGCTTGACGTTAACGCGGAGACGGTGCTGCGTCATCTTTCCGATGCGTTTATTGAACAGGTGCGCGGTACGGACAACCGCCCGGAGTGAAGCGGAGACGGCAGGTAGCACGCGGCAGGTAACACGCGGCTATAACCGCCGGAGTGCCTCCGTAGCCATACTGTGATGCGTGGCGAGAGCGTACAGAATAACTTGTTTGAAATCAGAAATACAAAAACGGCGACCGATGTCGCCGTTTTTGTTATTTATACTGCGAATAATAAAGCTCTGCGTAAACACCGTTTCTGCTTAGCAGCTCCTCGTGTTTTCCGCTTTCCGCCACCTCTCCGTCCTTCATTACAACAATAAGGTCCGCATTCTGTATCGTAGAAAGCCTGTGCGCGATAACAAAGCATGTCTTACCCTCCATAAGCTTACACATCGCCTCGCTTATCTTTGCCTCGGTTCTCGTGTCTACGTTTGAGGTTGCCTCGTCAAGTATCAGTATTACGCTTTTGGGTAGCATCGCTCTCGCTATGGTAAGCAGCTGCTTTTGTCCCTTTGAGATATTTGTTCCGTTATCGGTTATTTCGGTATGATAGCCGTTTGGAAGCGCCTCGATAAACCCGTTTATCTTCGCTCTTTCCGCAACAGCTCTTACCGCATCCTCTGTTACGTTTTCACTGCCGTAAGCTATATTATCGTACACGCTTCCGTTAAAGAGCCAGGTGTCCTGAAGCACCATAGTAAACGCTTTTCGCATTTCATCTCTTTTTCTGTCGCGTAGGTCAATCCCGTCAATAAGTATCCGTCCGCCGTTTACGTCGTAAAATCTCATAAGCAGATTAACTATCGTGGTTTTGCCGGCACCCGTATGCCCTACTATCGCTATAACGCTGCCCGGTGATACCTTTAAACTGAAATCCTTGATTATAACCTTATCCTCGGTGTAACCGAATTTAACGTTCTGAAACTCAATCTCTCCTTTGGTTATAGGCGCGTCGGTCGCGTTCTCTCTATCGGGGGTGTCCTCCTTTTCGTCCATAAGACGGAAAACGCGCTCTCCCGCCGCAAGAGCTGACTGTATTTCACTGTATATATTAGTGATCTCATTTATCGGGCCCGAAAATTTTCTCGAATAAAGAACGAATGACGATATTGCTCCGAGCGTCAGCGTTTCGGGAGAATAAAGGTAAAGAAGCGCGCCGAAAAAGGAGATGAACGCAAGGGAGAGGTTGTTTATAAAGTTAACCGACGGACCCGCGATGCAGGAATGTCTGTCGGAGCGGTGGTATGCGTCGCTTGCCGCGTCGTTTTTGACGTCAAAGCGCGCGGTAAACTCCGCTTCCTTGTTGTATGCCTTTATAGTACGAAATCCGCCTATAGATTCCTCGGCAAAGCCGTTCATTGCCCCAAGCTTACCCGAGCGCTCTCTGAAGAGCGGTCTACCCTTTTTTGCTCTGTAACGGGAAAATATAATCGACATCGGTATCGTTACAACGAACACCAGAACGAGGATTCTCGAAATGGTGAGCATCATAATAAACGAACCCGTAACCGTTATAAGCGCGGTACATATAGCTATAAGGTCTGCCGAAAGAGATGCGCTTACGGTATCAACGTCGTATGACATTGTGCTTATGATTTCACCCGATTGATGCGTGTCGAAGAATTTTACAGGCAGGCGCGAAAGCTTTTCAAAAAGGTCGCGCCGTATGTTAAAGGTGATTCTTTTACTTACCGTCGTCATAAGAAAGGACTGTAAAAACGAAAGTCCCGCAGAGGCAACGTAAAAGATAACCATAAGACTTACGTAGTAGAAAACGGTATCAAAATCAACCGCTCCAGGCTTTATCGCGTTTATCGCAGGCTCGGAAAGCTTCGGCCCGATAAGCGCAAAGAGGTTACTCGTAATAACCACTATGCCTATTATGATTAAGGGCAGACGCATTTGGCTAAGATATTTCCATAGACGGAAAACAACTGCCTTTTTTCTTTCGGAGCTGAGCTTTTCCATAGATGCTCCTCTACCGGAACGGTCCGGCACGTTATTTGCTTTATTCATCGGCGCCTCTCCTTTCTTTTTTACTTATTTCCCTCAGACATCTGCGCGTTTGCAGTTTCACGGTAAAGCTCGCAGCTCTCCATAAGAGCGGTGTGCTTACCTATACCGACAACGTCGCCGTCGTCCATTACGATTATAAGATCGGCATTCATAACCGTACTTACTCTCTGAGCAATCAAAATCTTAGTGCTCTCCGCGTAATCCTTTCCGAGATTTCCGCGTAAAAGCGAGTCGGTCTTATAGTCAAGCGCGCTACAGGAGTCGTCAAGTATCAGTATATCGGGCTTTCCTGCAATAGCTCTCGCGATAAGAAGCCGCTGCTTCTGTCCTCCGCTGAGATTAGCTGCTTTAACGTCAAGAAGATGCTCATACCCATCGGTCTTATCCTTTATAAATCCGTCGGCAAGCGCATTTACCGCGGCGTAGGTTATCTCCTCGTCGGAAATTTCTCTTTCAAAGCGTATATTTTCCTTTATGGTATCCGACATAAGAAAATCGGTCTGAAGCGCTGAGCCAAACATTTTATAAAGCTCTTTTCTCGGTATCTCATTAACGCTTTTACCGTTTATTTTTATCTCACCGCTGTCGGCTTTATAAAATCTTAACAGGAGATTGATTATTGTTGTTTTACCCGAACCGGTCGAGCCGATAATTCCGAGCGTCTCTCCCTTTTTAAGAGTAAAGGAAAGATTTTCAAGGTTATTTCTTTTCTTCAGATAGGAAAAGGTAACGTTTTCAAAGGAAACGTGATACGGGGAAGCGATATTCTCTTCTCCGTCGCTTACGGGTGTAAAATCATCATCGGACGGAGCGGCAAGAACCTCGTTAAGTCTTTTTCCCGAGGCAACACCCTTACTTATAAGCATAAAAATTCTGTTTATCATCATCATAGCCATAAGTATAAGGGTAAAATAGCTTAAAAAGGCAATAATGACGCCCGGCTGAGTTTTTCCGGCATTAACTCTGAACGCACCCGCAAGTATAACCGCGCAGAAGCCGAGGTTTAAAAAGACGTTCATAACGGGGCCGGAAAGACCTGTGGTTATACCCGCTTTTCTGTCGTTTCTGTATATTCTTTCGTTTACGTCCGCAAAACGAGCTCTCTCATATTCGGTTTTGGAAAGTGCCTTTATAACGCGTACACCCTCCATGTTTTCACGAAGCACCGAAACCATCTCATCCGAGGTTTTCTGGACGTTTCCGTATATCTTTACACCCTTTCTTGATATAAAGAAAATTATGGTAAAAACGACAGGCATAAGCGCGACAAGAATAAGCGTTAAGGCTTTGTCAAGGAAGGACGTTATAATTATACCGCCTATTACGATTATAGGTCCTCTTATGCCGCCCTGCTGTACCATTCTGAGCATATTATGTAGGTTATACGTATCGCTGGTAAGTCTCGAAATAAGGGTGGGAACGGTAAATTCGTCGGTCTTTTGGCAGGAAAGCGAAAGAGTCTTTACGTACACGTCGTGCCTTAGCTTCTGCGTTATCTTACTTGCCGTTTTCGCCGCCATTCTGTTCGCGGTTATATTTCCTATAAGCGCGACAAGTGAGCAAAAGACCATTATAAGACCGAAAACAATCATCTTTTTAACGTCCTTTGCAGGAGCGAGCGTGTCCACCATATAGGAAAGGGTGGAGGGCAGGAAAAGCTCGGCAAAGGTAGCTATAAATTTAACCGTTACGGTGAGTACTACGTAAAGCTTAAAAGGTCGTAAGTAATCTGTAACGGTCTTGCATTCAATATTTTTCTTATTCTTTTTCATTTTACTCCGTTTCCAAAAACATAGATTTTCTTCTGCATTCCTCAATAACCTCAAAGGTTACGATGCAGTCGTCAACGG
>JAZRDX010000088.1:0-5065 GCA_045660565.1 Eubacteriales bacterium | reverse complement strand
AAACCGTATCCCTTCCAAACGGTCGATGTGTTGATTTCGAGAGAAATATTCTTTTTTATCAATAAGTCATACAGTTTCTCAAATTCTGTGTAGTATTTTTTAAAATCAACGTCTTCGCCGGCGGCTTTGATATACCGGTGGATATACGTTATATGAGCTAACGTATCTATTCCTTCAAAGGCCGCGACCTCTTGTAATTCATCAAGCATCTTTTTGATCATTGAGTGAAGAACGTTACCCCTGACCTTGTTATAATCAAAATAGTAAAAATCGGGTAGCTTTCTGATATTGTGAAGCGAGCCTATTACAAACTCAAACTCTCCGTCTTTGAGTATTTTGTTAGCAATTTCCGGATAGCTGTGCGGCTGACCAAGCTCGATACCGTGGATAATATTAAGCTTTCCGTCATATTTTTCTTTTAACTCGAAAATAACCTTTTTCCGTTTTTCGGCGTCAAAAGGCGCAGGATATTCGTATTCCTCGTAATCACAGTCATAGTGGTCGGTTATAGCAATCTCAGTAAGCCCCTTTTCTATGGCTTTTTCACAAAGTGTTACGGGATCCTCTTTGCTGTCAAAGGAATATTTTGTATGCGTATGATAATCTGCAAGAAACATTTTGATAACCTTCTGAATTTAGTATCCTTATAACTTAACAGGCATTAAATTTGTTTATGTATTTTTCGCTATAAAACGCCAAAGACGGTTTCTGTCCTCTTCCTTTGCGTAGTCGATTCCGACGCGCTTTGAAACTGTATATTCAGCCGCGCCTCCGTCATCTTCGATCCATACCTCGTCGCTGTTACAAATATCTGTACCGGTAAGAGATGTATCGATATTCAGCAGCTTTGATGCTTTTCCGGGACCGCACGCGCCCTCAACGCCTCTTATCAGCACAGCCTCCGGGCTGTTTTCCTTGCCACTAACGACATTAATAAGACTGTGTATTCCGTAGCAAAGATAAACGTACAGATGACCGCCGCTGAGATACATCGGCGCGTTTCGTTTGGTTTTACCTTTACTTGCATGGCAAGCGGTGTCGTTTTCACCAAGATAACACTCTGTTTCGGTTATTTTAGCGCGTATTACGTGTCCCGCTACCCTATGACAAAGTGTTTTTCCAAGCAACCATGGAGCAAGCTCTTCGGCATTTCTTAAATAATCTTCCCTGCCGATTCGTTTAGCTATCATAAAAACAGCATGTAAACAAGAATCGATGCAGTTCCTATAACGGTAAGAGCTGCAAGGGTTATGCACATAATTCTGACCTTAAGCGGATATCTTCCGTTGTTTTTATTTTTTTTCATAGTGTTTTCCTTAAGCTTTAGATTTATAAAGTATAAAACTTATTTTTTAAGCAGTACACCGGGAGACGGGATACTCTTTTTGATTTTCTTAACGTTTCCGTGCTTTTCCTCGGAGGCTTCCTCGGCTTTCGCTACATAGCTTTTGGCTTTAAGCGTCATAAGAGTGCTTCCTGCAGCCGTTCTGGTTGTCTTAATGGGCATATCCGCGGTGTTTACAGCAAGTGCTCTTCCGTTATCGGAAATAAGAACAACGTCGTAAGGAGTTCTTTCAAATCCGACGTAAACACACGGCGAGTCTGTTGAAAGCGCACCTGTAAGCTTCTTTCTCGAGCCCTTGGTTTTATAGCTTTCAAGAGGTATTTTTACGCCTTTTCCGTTCTTAAAGATAAATACAAAGTTTCCTTTTTCCTCGTTTTCCTTGATAAGGACGCCGCCTATCATACGCTCCGATTCCTCAAAAGCAAGCTTTGTGGGTACGTAATCACCTACAACCGATGCTTTACAAGGCTCGAAATCGTCAACCTTGGCTTTATAAACCTGTCCTTTGTCGGTAAAGAACATGGCGTAATCGGTATTATTTGTGTCCTCCTCGCGGATAATAAAATCTCCGTCGCGAAGACTTTGCTCGTCATTCATACGAAGTGATGTAAGCTTTATCTTCTTAAAATATCCCTTGTCGGTAAAATATACCTTTGCGGAATACTTTTCAACCCTATCTTCAGGGGTATAAGCTACAACCTCGTGAGGCATAAGAAGCTCTGTTTTGCGCTTTTTACCGTATTTTTTCTTTATTTCGGTAAGCTGTGCTATAATAACCTCTTTAATCTTATCATCGTTATTTAAACGCTCGAAAAGCATCATAGATTCTTTTTCAAGCTCGGATATTTCATTGATTCTGTTAGTTATATACTCGTTGTTAAGAGCGCGCAGCTTGATATCGGCAACGTACTCCGCCTGAATTTCGTCAATATCAAAGCCCTTCATAAGGTTGGGCACAACATCCTTGTCGTGCTTGGTATCGCGAATAATTTTTATTGCTAAATCGATATCAAGAAGTATTGCGGCAAGACCTCTTAAGAGGTGGAGCTTGTCGTTGATTTTGTTAAGCTCAAACTTAGTCTCTCGCTTAACACAGTCCATTCTGAACTTTATCCACTCTTCAAGTATTCCCTTTACACCGAGCTGTCTCGGAGCGCCGTTAATAAGCACGTTAAAGTTACATTCAAAGCTGTCTTCAAGCCTTGTGAGCTTAAAGAGCTTTGTCATAAGCGCATCCGGATCGACTCCTTTTTTAAGATCGAGGGTAAGCTTGAAGCCGCTAAGGTCGATTTCGTCTCTGAAATCGGATATTTCCTTTACCGTTCCGTTTTTAACAAGATCGGCAATATTTTTAAGTATAATTTCGATTGACGTGGAATACGGAATTTCTATAATATCGATGCAGTTTTCTTCTTTGTCGTATACGTATTTTGCGCGGAGCTTGAATGAACCCTTACCCGTCTTATAAATTTCGGAAAGCTTTTCTCTATCGTATATAATGTAACCGCCACACGAAAAATCGGGCGCTTTGATTACGTCAAGCAGCTTTTCGTCATCAAGAAACGGACGTTTAAGGAGCATTATTGTTCCGTCGCATATCTCGGATAGGTTAAAGGAGCATATTTTGCTCGCCATACCGACAGCTATACCCATATTTGCAGAAACGAGAATATTCGGGAAGGATGTAGGAAGCAGTGTCGGCTCCTCTGTCGTGTTATCGTAGTTGGGTACAAAATCAACGGCATCCTTATCTATTCCGCGGAAAACCTCGTTACAGAAAGTGTCAAGCTTAACCTCTGTGTAACGGCTGGCGGCAAACGCCATATCCGATGAGTAATGCTTACCGAATGAACCTTTTGAGTCAACAAAAGGATGCAGCAGTGCATCGTGGCCTCTTGTGAGACGTACCATGGTTTCGTAGATTGCCATATCTCCGTGAGGATTTAAGTGCATTGTGCGTCCTACAACGTTTGCGCTCTTTGTTCTCGCTCCGGTCATAAGTCCCATTTTGTACATTGTGTAAAGAAGCTTACGGTGAGACGGTTTGAATCCGTCAATTTCCGGGATAGCTCTTGAAACAATAACGCTCATTACGTACGGCATATAGTTTGTTATAATCGTGTCCGTGATGTACTGAGGTCTTGCTTCTGCCTCCGGTTCGTTTGCTTCTTCAAGCGGTAGTTTCTTTTTTGCCATTGAATTGCCCTTTCGTTTTTGTATTCTTAGTTCTGAATTCAAATGTGATAATTGATAATGCGTGTTTTTATTTGATAAAAACGCAAAAATATATAGTTACCGACATTATATAATTGTCATTGTTGTAAACAGTTATATTTTTCAATGTAACCCCAAACAGAGGTTTTTAACCTATATCATCGTGCGGCGCCAAAAGTACATCTATGCGTAAACCACACAGATAATTTTGATAATACCCCGAATTAATGATAAAAACAGAAGTTTTAACGATTAAGTTCGATAATATTAAAACCCGCCGCTTTTAAAAGCCTGTTGTAGACCGCAAGACCTACACCATCTTTTAGCGGCATTCTTGCATAGATTTTCTTAATGTTTTTTACTGTATCAAAGTAACGCAGCAGGTCAAAAAGTTTAGTAGCTTGCTCTGTAGAGTCATCAGCTTTTCCGAGCGAAAAAGAGTTTTCCAGCGAAAGCAGTTTTTCGTCCTCGTCGTAGCAGATAATTCCGAAATCCTTTTTATTCGAAAGAAATTCTAAGATTTTCTCCTCACTTCCCACTAAAACGTTTACCTCAGCGTTCGGCGCGTAATGTCGGTATTTCATTCCAGGAGATACGGGTTTTCCGTCAAATTTAGAGATAACGGCAGGATCAACAGTAACATCGTCGCAAACGGTTTTAAGCATTTCGTAGGTAATTCCACCGGGACGGCATATAACAAGCGAATTTTCTCCGGTAATTTTAACTACGGTGGATTCAACTCCGACGAGACAGTCGTCTCCGCACAGTATAGCCTCTACTCTGCTGTTTAAATCATCTATAACGTGGCTTGCCTTTGTCGGGCTTGGTTTTCCCGATAAATTTGCCGACGGTGCGGCAATAGGTACGCCCGAGAGCTCGATAAGCTTTCTCGCTGTAAGCGAAAGCGGAACACGTATTCCGACGCTGTCAAGCCCTGCGGTAACCTCGATCGGTATATTTTCACGTTTAGGCATTATAACCGTAAGAGGACCGGGCATAAATTTTTCTGAAAGTCTTTTGAAAAGCTCACCGGTTACAGCGTATTTATCGGCGTTTTCCGCCTTATCTATATGCACTATAAGCGGATTGTCCTGCGGTCTGCCCTTTGCGAGAAAAATACGCTTTACAGCCTCGCCGTCAAGGGCGTTTGCACCAAGTCCGTAGACCGTTTCCGTCGGAAAAGCCACAAGCTTTCCTTTTGAAACAAGAGATGCCGCTCTTATTATATCGGCTTCAGAGATGTCGTACAGTATTTCGGTATTCATTTTTAGCTTTCCTTTAGCTTTTCGGCGGTATCGGCAGTTATAAGCGCGTCTATCATTTCGGAAATGTCGCCGTTTAAGAAGTTTTCAAGAGAATAAAGCGTAAGTCCTATTCTATGGTCGGTAACTCTGCCCTGAGGGTAGTTATAGGTTCTTATTCTCTCGCTTCTGTCTCCCGTTCCGACCTGGGATTTTCTTTCGGAAGCTATTTTGTCATCCTGTTCGCGCTGTTTGATGTCGAGAA
>JAZRDX010000087.1:0-4483 GCA_045660565.1 Eubacteriales bacterium | reverse complement strand
AAGACTTTTTAACGTCGTTAAGCATCTCGTCGGGGGTGGTGTATTTCATTTCTTCTACAAGCCTTTTGCTGTCCTTTTCGTATGCCCACGTCTCTTGAAGGACTATCTTTGCCTTAGGACAAAGCTCGCGGCAGTATGCGGCAAGCTCACTGAGATACGGCTGAAAGGAAGAAAAACGGGGGCTTTGGTTGCTTACCTGCTGGAGGGTAATTATATCCCACTCTCTATTGAGAAGCGCTTCTTTAAGAGAGACTGAAAAACCGGTGATAGCACCGTTATATTGAAGCGTGTAGGTTTTTGCGTCGTTTTTCATATTCTGAAAATGACGGTAAAGAGAGCAGCCGCCAATGTAGAGATTGACAGAGGTCAGATTTACGCCGGCGTGTTTTGCGACGGCGTTAAGGTATCTCGTTGCGTCCTCCGAAAAGCTGTTTCCTATTGAAAGAACATTCATTTTTTATACCTTTCGATTATGTAGAACTTTTAAAGGGTAAACATATAACTTTTAAACCCGTTTTTCTTAACAGGGGTTATTTGTTTTCCGCTTTGTCGAGACGGTAGTTTCTTACGTAGAGAACGACGTCTGCGGCAACCATTAAGAAATTAAGCACGTAGAAGAAGAGAACGTACCATTTCTGTCCTATGTTTGCCATATAGCTTTCGTTGACCAGCTTTGAGGAAATACCCGCAACGTAGCCGAACAGAATGAGAAGAAGGAACGGAAGGCTCTTTCCTTTGGTCGTTCGCGCCTTATAGGATTTTATAACGTTCAGCGGCCACGATGCGCCGAAGCTGACTATCATAATAATTTCAAGTATTTCTGACACGGTGATTTTCCTTTCTTGATTTTTTATAGAGATTTTATTGTTTCTAATTTGAACATTGCTTTTTTATGTTCCTTTTCTTGATATCTGCCGCCAGAAAAAAGAAAAGGAACCAAAAGAAAAAAGACCGTGGGTGGAAATTTCTTACCTCATACCGTACTAATGCCGCCAAAAAGCACGGGCGGCATTTTTACAAAATTCGTCGGGGCGAATTTTGTAAATCGTAGGATTTGTTTTTGCGTTTTTGGTGGAAATTTTTAGCCTTTGCTATCCGCTAACCCGACCAAAAAGCACGGTCGGGTTTTTGAAAACACCCAAAGGTGCTTTTCAAATCGCGGGATTTTTTGTAGGGACCGGCATCTCGACGGTCCGAAAAAACATGCCGAATGCTATGATTTCGCTAACATTACATCACGCCTATTTGCCTGCCGGGTGCTGCCCGCCGCTATTTTGATTCAACAGCGAAGAAGTAGGGAGACGTGGGCGAGTTTATGATCTGAAACCTTGATACGCAGATTTTTCGTCTGTCGTACTGCGTAAGCATTTCGTAAAGCATTTCGCCCTCAAGCCTGCCCTCCTCGTGTCCGGGGTAGACCGCTATTAAAATTATAGCGTCCTTGTCAAGTAGTGAAATTGCGTCCGTTACCGCCTTTTTAGTGGTGGGACGGAGCGTTGTAAGCGCCTTGTTATTGCCGCCGGGAAGGTAACCGAGATTGAATACCCCCGCGCAGATAGGCTCCCTTACGTACTGAAGAACGTTTGAGTGTGAGTCGCATATAAGGGTTACGTTGTCGGGACAGCCTTCGTTTTGAAGAGTTATTTTTGTGCTTTCAAGTGCTTTTTCCTGAATATCAAAGGCGTAAACCCTGCCGCTATCGCCGACAGCCTTTGAGAGAAACGCGGTGTCGTGTCCGTTTCCCATTGTGAAATCAACCGCAACCCCGCCGGGTTTTATATGTGCCGATAAAAACGCTTTTTCCTGTGCTATTAAAACAACCATTTTCGAGCTCTGCGCTAATTACTTTACCGTTGCGCCAAACGGACAGAAAGCAAGCTTTCCAAACTTAAAGCTCTGGAGTCCGAAGGGGATACCGATTATAGTTGCGCAGAAAACAATTCCTACAATGTAATGAGAAAGGGCAACGAAAAATCCGCCGAAGATAAGCCATATAACGTTTGCAATGGGGTGCTTTCCAAAGTCGGATTCAACGGTTTTGCCAAACGGAGCAAGCACAAGACCTGCAAATTTAAATGCCTGAAGTCCGAAGGGGATACCGATGATGGTTAAACACCATGCAAGTCCGAGAATAAGATATGAAATTGCGGATATAAGACCTCCAAATATTATCCAGATAATGTTTCCAAGACAGCTCATTTTTTTCTTTCTCCTTTTATGTTTAAAAATTTTTTTAATTATTTTCAGCTATAGGGGAGAGCTATAGGCGGAAGAATCAATCCGCTTTCTTTGCTCGTTACCCCGAAAGCTGTTAATTATTTAACCAAAGCCTTTGCCTGCTCGTAAATGTTCTTTGCTGAGACGCCGTACTTGTCGGCAACCTCAAACGCCTTTCCGGACGAGCCGAAGGTGTCGTTTACACCTACGCGTTTAACCGGAACAGGGCAGCTTTCAGCAAGAACCTCGCAAACAGCGGAGCCAAGACCGCCGATTATGCTGTGCTCCTCCGCGGTTACAATCTTGCCCGTCTTTTTTGCGTACTCGGTAATAAGCGCGCTGTCGATAGGCTTTATCGTAGGCATATCGATTACCGCAGCGTCTATACCGTCAGCCTTAAGCATTTCTCTCGCCTGCAGAGCCATAAATACCGTTATACCGGTTGCGATTATAGTTACGTCTCCCCCGTCCGCTAAAACGTAACCCTTGCCAAGTTCGAACTTATAGCTCTTTTCGTCGTAAAGCACCGGAACGGGCGCTCTGCCGAAACGCATATATACGGGGCCGTTAATATTGAGCGCCGCTTCAACAGCCGCTCTTGCGGAAACGTCGTCCGCGGGGTTGATTACTGTCATGCCGGGAATGGTACGCATAAGAGCGAGGTCCTCGTTGCACTGATGGGTTGCTCCGTCCTCACCGACGGTAACGCCTGCGTGGGTTGCGCCGATTTTTACGTTAAGGTGAGGGTAACCGATGGAGTTTCTTACCTGCTCGAACGCTCTGCCTGCGGCAAACATAGCAAAGCTGCTTGCGAAAACAAGCTGACCGGTGGTAGCAAGACCTGCGGCAACGCTCATCATATTTCCTTCGGCAATACCGCAGTCGAAGAAACGGTCGGGGTATGCCTTTTTGAATACTCCTGTCTTAGTTGCGGCGGCAAGGTCTGCGTCGAGAACGACGAAGTTATATTTTTCAGCAAGAGAAACCAAAGCCTTTCCGTAGGAGTCTCTCGTTGCTATTTTTTCTTCAGAAAACATATTTTTAGTCCTTTCGCTGTTTTAAATTTTGGGATAGCGCAAAAAAGTTCGGGGCTCTTATATAGAGTTCAGTGCTTCGGTAAGCTCTTTAACCGCTATTTCGTACTGCTCGGTTTTGGGTGCGGAGCCGTGCCACTCGCACTTGTTTTCCATGTAGGAAACGCCCTTGCCCTTTACCGATTTTGCGATAATAACGGTAGGCTTGCCCTTGCACTTCTTAGCGGCGGCAAACGCTGCTTCGATTTCGTCGAAGTTATGCGCGTCAATGCTTATAACGTTCCAGCCGAATGCCTCGAACTTGCTCTCAAAGGGAGCGGGGCCGATAACGTCTGCTACGGGGCCGTCTATCTGAAGTCCGTTGTAGTCGATAACGGCGCAGAGGTTGTCAAGCTTGTAGTGAGCGGCAAACATACATGCCTCCCAAACCTGACCTTCTTCGCTCTCACCGTCACCGACGGCGGTGTAAACGCGGTAGTCCTTACCGTCCAACTTGCCCGCCAGAGCCATGCCTGCGGCAGAGCTGATGCCAAGACCGAGAGAGCCGGCAGACATATCCACGCCGGGCGTCAGGGTCATATCGGGGTGTCCTTGCAGACGAGCGCCGATCTTACGCAGGGTAGTCAGTTCTTCTACGGAGAAGAAGCCGCGGTGTGCAAGAGCGGCGTAGAGTGCGGGTGCGCAATGTCCCTTGGAAAGAACAAAGCGATCGCGGTCTGCCATCTTGGGATTGGCGGGATCGATGTTCATTTCCTCAAAATAGAGATATGCCATAATATCGGCAATCGAAAGCGATCCACCCGGATGTCCCGATTTTGCCGCATGCGTTCCTTCAATAACGCCAATGCGAATCTGCCGTGCCGCTTCGCACAGCCTTTCCAATTTTGCTTGTTCCATTTCAGTCCTCCTGATGAATTCGTTTTCATATAACATATATATCATACCACAAAAAAATCGAATTGTCAACTTTTTTGTCAGACTTTTGCAGATTTTTTCGACAATAAAAAAGGGAAAGCGGTGATCTTTCCCTTTTGCGTTTTTGATTAGGTTTATTCTTCTTTGGTTCTCAAAAAATGGATGACAAACGGAATGCAGATCAAACCCGTAATCACGTCGGAGATAGGTTGCGAGATCTGAATACCGGTCAGTCCCCAAAAGTGTACGGTGATGAGCAGAGTGGGGATGAGGGCGGCACCCGAACGCAGAACCGAGAGGAAGGAAGCAACGCCGGC
>JAZRDX010000086.1:0-5462 GCA_045660565.1 Eubacteriales bacterium | reverse complement strand
CTATAAAAAGGAGCCCTACAAGTTCTGTAACGTTACGAACGGTATCCCTCACCGCCGCTGGCTCTGCTATTCCAACCCCGGCCTTGCTTCTCTCCTTGATGAATGCATAGGCGACGGATACCGTAAAAACCCCGAATTGCTTAACGATTTCCTTAAATATCAGGACGACAAGGGTGTTAAAGAGCGCCTTGAAAAAATCAAATACGAGAACAAGGTTCGCTTTGCCGAGCTTGCAAAAAAACGCACGGGAATCTCGCTTGATCCAAGCTCGGTATTCGACGTTCACGTAAAGCGTCTGCACGAATATAAGCGTCAGCTCCTTAACGCTCTGCGTATTATCAGCCTTTACAACGATCTGATTGAAAACCCCGACCTCGATATTCCGCCGCAGACCTTTATCTTCGGAGCGAAGGCGGCACCGGGATACGATATGGCAAAGAACATCATAAGACTTATATGGGCTATTTCCGCGGAAATAGAGAAAAACCCGAAGATACGCGAAAAGCTCCGTGTAATTTTCATGGAGGACTACAACGTTTCTCTTGCCGAGGTCCTTATTCCCTCTGCCGACATCAGCGAGCAGATTTCTCTTGCGGGTAAGGAAGCTTCGGGAACCGGTAACATGAAGTTTATGATCAACGGAGCAATTACCTGCGGTACTATGGACGGCGCAAACGTTGAGATGCACGAGCTTCTCGGAGACGACAACATCTATATCTTCGGACTTAACGCAAAAGAGGTTGAGGAGCTTTGGAAGCAGGGCTACCACGGGGCAGACTACTACCGCACCAACCCGCGTATCCACAAGGCGGTTGACCGTCTCTCGATAGGCTTTAACGGAATGTCCTTCTCGGATATGCTCCACTATCTGATAATCGGCTACGGCGTTGCCGATCCTTATATGTGTCTTGCTGACTTTGAGTCCTACTTCCAGACACACGAGAATATGCTTGAAGCTTACGCCGATAAGGATAAGTGGTACCGTATGTCGGTCAATAATATAGCAAAGGCAGGCTTCTTTGCGGCTGACCGTTCCATTAAGGAATACGCCGAGAACATCTGGCATATCTCACCCGTTAAGGTGGACTGATAAACCGAGTTTTTAAGTCAGGCGCGTTGCCTATAACCGGGGCGTCGGATACGTCGCCCCCTACTTATAATATTTAATTAATTAACGCCCTCGGATTTTAGCCTCGGGCGTTAATTAAATTTATTACTATCAGGTAATCTATATGACACGTAAAAAACCTTTTATTTTTGAAATATTTTCGGACGGAAAGCTCACACCGTCAGCGGCGTTTCCCGAAAACGCATCCGTTACCTTTCGTTTTAAAGTTTTAAGGTCGTGCGGTACGTTTAATTTTTGCGCATACTTAAGAAATGACGAAAACGGAGTAACGAATGAGCTGAAAACCGAGTGGCTTTCTCTCGAAAAGGGCTATGATATATATGAGGCGCGATTTAAAGCGGAAAAAGAAACGCTTTATTTCCTTTCGGCGGGATTTAACTCACCCTTCGGATACCAAAGCTTTCTGTTTCCCGACGGCGCGGACGGACTTCCCGTAACCGTTTATAAAGAGGATTTTAAAACTCCCGACTGGCTTAAGGGCGGTATTATCTATCAGATTTTCCCCGACCGTTTTGCAAAAAGCGAGAAAAAAAAGACCGAGATACGTGAGGGCGCAGTCTACAAAAGCGATTGGTATAACGACATTCCAGATTATCCCGAAAAGCCGGGAGACGCATTTGCCAACAACTGCTTTTTCGGCGGCTCTCTTTACGGAATAGCGGAAAAGCTTGACTATCTTCTCTCGCTCGGTGTAACGACCGTTTACTTAAATCCTATTTTCGAGGCGGCATCAAACCACAAATACGACACGGGAAATTATTTCAAGGTAGACGAGAGCTTCGGCGGAGAAGCAGGACTTAAAAAGCTTATTTCCGAGATCAGGAAACGCGGTATGCACCTTATACTTGACGGTGTGTTCAACCATACGGGAGATGACAGCGTTTACTTTAACAAATACGGCAGCTACGACAGCATAGGCGCATATCAGAGCATCTCCTCGCCCTACTTTGATTGGTACGATTTTAAAAGCTATCCCGACGAGTACGCCTCGTGGTGGGGGGTAAAAATTTTACCGTCAATAAATAAGAAAAGCGAGAGCTTCCGCGAGTTTATATGCGGAAAGGACGGAGTTGTACGTCATTACCTTAAGCTCGGAATAGACGGCTGGCGTCTTGACGTTGCCGACGAGCTGAGCGACGGTTTTCTCGATGCGCTTCGCATAGCTTCAAGAGAAGAAAAAAAGGACTCTCTTATAATAGGCGAGGTTTGGGAGGACGCGTCGTACAAAATTGCCTACGGTAGCCGCAGAAAGTATTTCCGCGGCACTCAGCTTGATTCGGTGATGAACTATCCTCTCCGTAACGCCATAACCGATTACGTTATAAGCGGAAATTCGGAAATCATCGCAAAAAGTGCTACCTCTCTTTATCTGCACTACCCGAAGGACGTTTCCGACGTTTTAATGAACCACCTCGGCACACACGACACCGAAAGAATAATTAACGTTCTCGCCTCAGACGGCTCTCTGTCAATGACAAACCGAGAGCTTGCAGATTACAAAATGAGCCCGTCCGACAGAGAGCGCGCTAAGGAGCTTTTAAAGCTTGCCGCTTTTCTTCTCTACACGCTTCCGGGTGTACCGAGCGTATATTACGGAGATGAAATAGGTCTTGAGGGCGGACGCGATCCATTCAACAGAATGCCGTACCCTTGGGGCAAAGAGGACAAAGCGCTTCTTTCCTTCTTTACCGAGCTTGGCGCATTCCGCCACCGCCAGAGGGAATTTACAGACGGTGTTTTCTCGGTTATTTACGAAGGAGACGGACTTTTCATTTACAGACGCGGTTCTCTCATCTGCGCTGTCAACAGAGGCTCTAAACACACTCTTTGCTCAAAAGAGCCTTTTATTGATATTTACAATGACAAAAAAGCAATTTATTGCGAAGATACTTTGTATAGATTGGATATAAAAAGCGGAGAATTCGCTGTTCTGAAAAAATAAACACAAAAAAACACCGAAGTCAAAGGCGTGATGTTCTTAGCGGAGAAAACAAAGGGAGTATGGGCATAGCCCGATGCATTTGTTATACAAATGCGAAACTTGCGATAAATAACAAAGAGAGAACGAAATGGAAATCCATTCTGTTCTCTCTTTTTCTGCTTTCTAATGAAATCGTGTCAAGCCACGATGAAATCTTCACTTCGTTCAGATGAAATCCAAGGCTACCGCCTTGGATGAAATCAAATCCGTCTTCCTTCTCCCTGCGAAGCAGGATTTCATCGCGTAAGCGATTTCACCCACCGCAGGTGGATTTCATCCGTCGAAGACGGATTTGACTGCGTGATTGTCCGTTAAGGACATCACACTAAATTACTTCGGTGTTTTTTAATTAGGTTTTTATTTATTATCCATAAGCCATCTTCCGCACGTAAAGTCCGGGAAGGCAACGGGCGCTCCGCCCATTGCGATAGACTGCTCAGAAAGAACCGAAACTACCATAAGTGCCACCGCGTCATAAACGTCGATCGGGCAGGGTTTATTATTGCGAACACACTCAATAAATTCGTCATATACGAGACCGTCCATACCGCCGTGTCCTCCGCGGAGTCCGTTTTTGCGATATTCCACCCACGTCGGATGCGCGTATTTTTCAATATAACGTCCCTGATTTCCCGGTTCGCCCTCGAAATGGTCAATGCCCTCTCCGTCGATAAAGAAGGAACGACTGTCCTCGCAGTACATTCCCTTGGTTCCCTGAACGGTAAAGCCGCGGCTGTACGCTCTCGGAAGCGAGGTATCAAGGTGAAGCGTTATCGTCTCCCCTCTTGCGCATTTTATAATTGTAGTTACAACGTCGCCCTGAGCGAAATGCGCATTTGCAAGGGATTTATCGGCGTTTTCGTTATTTTTTGCGTATTCGTTAAGTCCTACCGATTTTGACGCCACGGAAACAAGAGAAACGAAACGGTTTCCGCGGTTGATGTCAAGAATCTGCGCTATCGGGCCAAGCTCGTGCGTGGGATAATTTTCGCAGTTACGGACGAGGTAATTACGCTGACGGTAATGGCGTTTTTCCTTACCGAAAACTATCTCCTCGCGAAGATCGTGTCGGTAACCGCCCTCGCAGTGTACTATTTCTCCGAGTACTCCCTGCTTAACCATGTTCATAACCGCCATTTCGACCTCTCCGTAACAGCAGTTTTCGAGGAACATAAACGGAGTTTTAGTTCTCTCGTAGGTACGTACAAGCTCCCAGCAGTCATCTACCGAGTAGGCTCCTCCTACCTCCATTCCGACGGCAACACCTCGCTCCATAGCGTATATGGCGATAGGAAAATGGGATTCCCAAGCCGTAAGAACAAGAACCGCCTGTACTCCCTCTACGCAAATTGCCTCGCGGTAATCGTTTGTTGTAAACGGACGTTTGCCGCCGGCTTTTTCAACGGTGTCTGCTCCCATTTGAGCACGGTCGTCGTATAGGTCGCAAACCGACACTATTTCAACGTTATCCATCTTTATAAGAAGCTTTTCGAGCATAAACTTTCCGCGTGAGCCAAGCCCTATAACAGCGATTTTTACCTTATTCATAACTGTAAAATTTCCTTTCATTATTACGAATACCTATTAAGTCTGAAGACTTGTTATTATATCAAAAAATATATTATGAAACCGAAGTTTTCTGCCTCGGCTTCCGATGGTTTTTATTTAATTTCCTTTATTCCGTCTGTAAACGCGGAAATATCCGCCTGCCCGTAAAGCTCGTCATAGTCCCGGCCGAGGAAGCAGCCGAAGGTCGCTATATTTTCAAAACCGAGAGCGGCGTATTCCTTTATCTCCGATATAGCTTTTTCTCTGTCTACGTTAAGCCTAACCGGTGGCTTTTTCCATTTTGAAAACAGCGAGTTATCAAGCCAATATTCAAGCACCTTACTGTCCTTCCAGCCGAAAAACTCCGCCTGTCTCAGTAACATTTCGCGTTCCACTCTTATTCTTTCGGGAGATGAAGCGTCGTATTTTTCAATAGGTGCGTATTCCAGAAAAACTCCGTCAACGGGTTTTACCGACGTCGGCACCTCAAGGCTGTCTCTGTATGCAAGATACGACATTTTTGCATCGGGAATAACCTTACGTATTTCTGTTATCAAACGGTTAACCGCGGTAAGATGCTGATCGGACGGAGAAAGCTTTTTACATTTGTTACAGTAGCAGTGAACACCTACCGCGTCATCAAGCCAGAAATAAAATACGGGACGGCAGCGGTAAAGCTTTTTGGCTAATTCGGCGGCGTTTTGCGCTAAGATACTCAGCGCCTCCTCGTTTGAAAAGCATAAATTAAAATCAGGAGTACGGTTTCCGTCGGCATTCATTCTGAAATATTCCGGGTGCGTATCA
>JAZRDX010000085.1:0-13909 GCA_045660565.1 Eubacteriales bacterium | reverse complement strand
CCGCCGCATATTGCGGATATCTGCTTAAGAAGGTTTCCTGCGTGCGCACCGCTCTTAACCGCTTCCTTACCGCAGGACGCTACGAAGTTAAGCTTTCCGTCGTTAATTACCGCTATTACGGTAACCGCCGTATCCTCACTTGCCTTCATTTCGTCGGTAAGAGTACGCGCGGTATCAACCGCCGTTCCCGTAAGCTTTCCGCTGTAAAGCTTTACGTTACCTACCGCTCTTGCGTTATCCTTTATCGAAGATGCCATAGAGGATGCAAGACGCGCCTGAAGCTGCTCTATTTCCTTGTTTGCGTTTTTAAGCTCGGAAATAACGCTCTCCGCTTTCTTAACCACGTCTGCGGTGTTGTTAGCTCTGAGCTCTCTTGCTGTGTCGGTAAGCATATTCTCGCGCTCCTTAAGAACCTCAAGAACACCGAGTCCCGTGGTTGCCTCTATACGGCGAACACCTGCCGCGACCGAGCTTTCGGAAAGTATCTTAAAGAGACCTGCCTTAGCCGAGTTATCAAGGTGCGTTCCTCCGCAAAGCTCGGTGGAGAAATCTCCTACCTTTACCATACGTACAACCGCGCCGTATTTTTCACCGAACAGAGCCATCGCGCCGCTACTCTTTGCGGTTTCAATATCGGTTTCAAGCGTTTCAACAGTCTCACCGCTTAAAATATGTGTATTTACAATGGCTTCAACCTTAGAAAGCTCCTCGGCTGTAAGAGCCGCGAAATGAGAGAAGTCAAAGCGAAGTCTCGCTTCATCTACGTACGAACCGGCCTGCTCAACGTGAGAACCGAGAACGGAGCGAAGCACCGCCTGAAGCATATGACACGCCGTGTGGTTTCTGCGGATAGCGTTTCTTCTGCAAACGTCTATCTCCGCGTTTACGGTATCGCCGACCGAAAGGGTTCCGTTGTTAAGTGTGCAGAGGTGCAGATATACGCCGTCCGATTTTTTGGTATCGGTTACGGTAATATTTGCTCCGCTGTCAGTCGTTATAACACCGCTGTCTCCTACCTGACCGCCACCCTCTCCGTAAAATACGGTTTTATCAAGAATAAGTGTGAAGTCTCCCTCGGAAACAGTGGTAAGCTGCATATCGTCGGCAAGTATTCCGAGAACCTTTGCCGTACAGCTGTTTTCGGTGTAACCTACAAATTCGGTTTTGGAGAAATCGGTAAGAAGGGATTTAGCCGCATCGCTCCAGCCGCTTATATTAGCTCTTGCAGAACGTGCTCTCTCCTTCTGCTCCTTCATAAGCTTTTTGAACTCGTCCTCGTCAACGGTGATACCCTGCTCGCCCGCTATCTCTCTGGTAAGGTCGATAGGGAAACCAAAGGTATCGTAAAGACGGAAGGCGTCGGCTCCCGAAAGAACCGTCTTTCCCTCAGCCTTTGCCGTTTCGGTAAGTCCGGAAAGAATGGAAAGTCCTGCGTCAATGGTTGCCGCGAAGCGCTCCTCCTCTATCGAAATAACCTTCTGAATGTAAGAAAGCTTTTCGGTAAGCTCGGGGTATTCGCTGAAGTTTTCCTTTGCGACGACTGCCGCTATATCGGAAAGGAACAGACCGTTTATTCCGAGCATTCTGCCGTGTCTTGCCGCGCGACGGAGCAGACGGCGCAGAACGTAGCCGCGTCCTTCGTTGGACGGAACGACACCGTCGCATACCATAAAGGTTGTTGAACGAATGTGGTCGGTAATAACGCGGAGCGAAATATCGTTTTTAGCGTTGTCTCCGTATTTAATACCCGATTTATCTATAACCGCCTTCATAATATTTCTTACGGTATCGACCTCGAAAATATTATTTACTCCCTGCATAAGGCAGGCAAGACGCTCAAGTCCCATACCTGTATCGATATTCGGCTTGGCAAGACGGGTATAGTTATTGTTTCCGTCGTTATCGAACTGAGTGAAAACGAGGTTCCAGAACTCCATAAATCTGTCGCAGTCGCAGCCGGGCTTACAGTCGGGCGAGCCGCAGCCGTACTCTACACCTCTGTCGAAGTATATCTCCGAGCAGGGGCCGCAGGGACCGCTTCCGTGCTCCCAGAAGTTATCTGCCTTTCCGAGACGTACTATTCTGCTTTCGGGAACGCCCATCTTCTTGTTCCAGATTTCATAAGCTTCATCGTCCTCAAGGTAAACTGTAACCCAAAGTCTGTCCTTGGGGAGACCGAGCGATTTTTCGTCGGTTATAAACTCCCATGCCCACTCGATAGCCTCGTTTTTGAAGTAATCTCCAAAGGAGAAGTTTCCGAGCATTTCAAAATACGTACCGTGGCGCGCGGTGATTCCGACGCTGTCAATATCGGGGGTACGGATACACTTCTGACAGGTAGTCATACGGTGTCTCGGAGGTTCAAGCTCACCCGTGAAGTACTTCTTTAAGGGCGTCATTCCCGCATTGATAAGGAGTATGGATTTATCGTTTATCGGAACAAGGGGAAAGCTCTTATGTCTTAAATGTCCTTTCGTCTCAAAGAACGTAAGGTATTTTTCGCGGATTTCGTTAAGTCCTGTCCATTTCATAATTCAGTATTCTTCCTTAAATATTAATATAAACAAAATTATAGCACCGAAAAAGCTTTATGTCAATAGCTTTCGGTTTTTACATTTAACTTTTACTTCAGTTTATGACCTTCTCGGCGGGAGCAAGCCCCCGCCCTACGGATTTGTTTTAATGTAGCGTGGTATAAACTACTTTAATTCGTTATCTCCAACACACCGTTTTCGGCAGGATTAAGCCCCACCCTACGGATTTGTTTTAATGTAGTGTGGCATAAACTACTTTAATTCGTTATCTCCAACACACCGTTTTCAGCAGGATTAAGCCCCTGCCTTACGGATTATCTTTTAAGCCGACTCGCCGAAAAATTTATTTCGACTTCGAAAGAGCATACTTTCTGGCATACTCCCTCGTCGCCATATCGAACTCCTCGCCGCTGTTTTTAACCGCGCTTATATATCTGTGCATATCAAGCGCGTTATGGGAAATTTCTATTACACAGCTTGCGATGTTCGAACAGTGGTCCGCAACTCTTTCGAAGTTGGTAAGTATATCGGAAAGAACGAAGCCGTGTTCTATGGTACATTCGTTCTTCTGTACTCTCATAATGTGGTTAAGCTTTATCTCGTCGCGGAGATTATCTATAACCTCCTCAAGCGGCTCTACCTTCTTCGCAAGCTGTATATCGTTATTAAGGAACGCGGTCTTAGCAAGCTCGAGAATTTCGGTAACCGCCGCCTTAAGCGTTGCTATCTCGGTATTTGCGTTATCGGAGAATACAAGCTTTTTGTCGCTTATTTCCTCTGCCGATTCAACGAAGTTTACCGCATGGTCGGAAATTCTTTCAAAGTCTCCTATCGTATGAAGAAGTCTCGTAACCTCTTTAGTATCTGCTTCATTGTGTATCTCCGCCGAAAGCTTTACAAGATACGAGCCGAGTGTATCCTCGTAAATATCCGCCTTATCCTCAAGACGTCTTACCTGCTGCGCCTTCTTTTCGTCATAGTCGTAAAGAAGCTCAACCGAGGAAAGGAGCGCCTCGCAGGAAATTTCAGCCATCTTACACGCAACGTCGTTGCAACGAGCGATAGCAACGGAAGGAGTGGAAAGAAGTCTTTCGTCGAGAAGGTTTGCCGTCTCGTTTTCTTCTTTTCTGTCCTTAACGGAGAGAACCGCAAGCTTTTCGATATATCTTGCAAACGGAGCAAGTATCGCAACGATAAGAAGCTTAAACGTTGTGTGCGTTATTGCTACTCCCCACATATCTATCGGTAAGGCAACAAACGCAAATTTAAATATCGCATTAAAGATTGTAAAGAGGGTAAGGCAAACGACAACTCCGACTACGTTAAAGTAAAGGTGGAAGAAAGCCGCGCGCTTACCGTTCTTGTTTGCTCCGATAGAGGAAAGCATAGCGGTAACACAGGTACCGATATTCTGTCCCATAACGATCGGAATAGCCGCGCCCCAGGTTATCGCTCCCGTTACCGTAAGCGCCTGAAGAATACCTACCGAAGCGGAGGAGGACTGAACGATAGCGGTAAGAACAAGTCCCGCAAGAACTCCGAGAATCGGATTTTCAAACATTAAAAGTATGCTTTGGAAGCCGGGATCGTTTTTAAGACCGCCGACAGCGTCGCTCATAAGGTCCATACCGACCATAAGAACCGCAAAGCCGAGAAGAATGGTTCCGATGTCTTTGTTTCTCTGGCGCTTTGCAAACATCGTAAGTCCTATTCCGATAAGCGCGAGCACAGGCATCCAGGACGAGGGCTTGAACCAGTTAAGGAAGGCAAGCGCGCCTTCGCCGCCCTCGATACCGGAAAGAGCGGTAAGCCAAGAGGTAACCGCTGTACCGACGTTAGCTCCCATTATAACTCCGACTGCCTGCGAAAGAAGCATTGTACCGGAGTTAACGAATCCGACAACCATAACCGTCGTAGCCGACGAGGACTGAATAATACTTGTTACGACAAGTCCGAGTAAAAATCCCTTGACAGGATTAGAGGTAAGGTTTCCAAGAATAATTTTCAGCTTATTTCCCGCGCTTTTCTTAAGTGCGTCTCCCATTACGTTCATTCCGTAAAGGAAAAGACAAAGTCCGCATATAAGCCATAAAACGTCAAATATTGACATAAATTTCTCCTTTTTCAGTAAAGTATTTTTAATTTGGATTTTTAATTATTGTGTAAACTTATATGTTCACGGCAGAACGAAAAAACGTTTTTTGTCTCACTCAAAAAGTTTTTTGCCCACCGGTTGTATTCATTCTGTTAGTATATTCTTGCGCCGAGCGCGCGTACCCGAAGGCTTTACTGCAACCTAGCGCGACCGTTTTACGGACATCGCTTTTTCCGTTGCGTATAGCTTTCGTTTACTGCTCGTTTTCTATTTCGGTTATCATACCGACACGGGTTTCGTGGCGTCCGCCCATAAACTCCGTACCGAGGAATACGTCGGCTATCTCCTTTGCAAGTCCCGCACCGGTTACGAGCGCGCCTATGCAAAGAACGTTTGAATCGTTATGAAGTCTCGTGAATTTCGCGCTGTAAAGGTCTCCGCAAAGTGCCGCGCGTATACCCTTATGTTTATTTGCCGCGATGCTCATTCCTATACCCGTTGAGCAAAGGAGAATACCGAAGTCAGCCTTTTTCTCCTGAACTGCCTTACATACAGCCTTTGCGTATATAGGGTAATGTACGGATTCGGTTGAATTTGTACCGAAATCCTCGTATTCAACTCCCGTTTCGTCGAAATGCTTTTTAAAAATTTCTTTAAGCTCGTAAGCTCCGTGGTCGCAACCTATTGCAATTTTCATAACAGTTTTCCTTTACTTTTTCGTTTATTTTTAGGACTCCGAGGCGATAACGCCTCTTTTTCCCATTTTTTGATTTTCATACCGTTATCATTCGATAACTCTGCGGCAAAGCTTTTACACCTTGCCTTCCTTAAGCTTTTCTTCTCTCTCCCTCTCCGCCTGCGATGCTCTGAGATAAACGGGCGAAAGTGCCGCCGCGGTAAGCCCCTCTCTTTCGCTTTCGGAAAGAGCCGTGTAATTTTTAAGTCCGAGAAGCGCTACGCTGTACGCGTTTTGATATTTAGCCGTTTCCGCCGTTTCGGGGCAGTCAAGAGCGGAAAGAGCTTCTTTTGCGATAGCGTATCCGTCTCCGACGATATATATTTTGCCTTTGTACTCCGAAAGCTCGTTTTTAAGCTCATCCTTAGTTATAACTCTGTCCGGCGTAAGACGCTCAAGCTTGCCGTCGTTTATCTCAAAAAGAGCGTTATAAAGCTGATTTCTTCTTGCGTCCATTACCGCGCAGACTATTCCGCTGCCCGACGTTATATTCATAGCGAGAGCCTCAAGTGAGGAAACACCGATGCATTTCTTATTTTCCGCAAAGGCAAGTCCTTTTACCGTAGCCGCGCCTATACGCACACCCGTAAATGAGCCGGGACCGGCAGAACAGACAAAAAGCTCCACGTCGCTCACCGTCATACCTGCGCCGCTCAGCAGATTTTCTACCGCCGGCAGAAGCGTTGTGCTATGAGTATTGTTGGTGTTTAACACAGAAAGACCTATAAGCTTTTCATTATCGGCAAGAGAAACCGTAGAGGTTTTCGCCGTTGAATCAATTGCAAGTATTATCAAAACACCGCTTCCTTTCTTTTAAACTTCTGTAAGCCTTCCGCAAAGCGTTCCGGGCCGCTCGGCGTCAAAGCTCACACGGAAAATTTTCAACCGTTATCCTACGCTTGCTTTCGCCAAGCTTTTCAACGGTTATTTTTATAGCGTCGCTCGGTATCGCAAACGGAATATTTTCGCTCCACTCTATCGCCATTATGCAGTTTTCATAATCGGCACAGTCGTAAAAGCCGGTTGAATAAAGGTCGTCGTCATCGGTAATCCTATAAGCGTCAACGTGGCACATAACGGTTTTGCCGTTTTCCTTATATTCGTTTATCACCGCGTAAGTCGGGCTGCAAACCTCCGCGCTTGGGCAAATAACCTTTCCCATTCCGCGGATAAACGCCGTCTTTCCCGCGCCGAGGTCTCCGTAAAAGCAGACGGTATGCTTTCCGCTTAAAAGAGAGGCAAGCTTTTCACCGACAGCCTCAGTCTCGGCATAGCTTTCGGTTATAAATTCCGCATTATATCCCATTTTACGGCATTACCTCCCATTTTCAATAGTTTATAATTATATCTATTATACCATAAATAAATAGACTTGAAAAGGGGGTTTTATAAAAAAAACGAATTTTGTAAAAATTTTACAATTTTTTAAGTATACTTACTTTACAATTAAATAAAATGATGCTATAATACTTAAGCAGTAACGCTTGATCTCGGCGTTTCTGTAAAATCCGAGGAAAAACATCTGCCCGTAGCTCAGTTGGATAGAGCACAAGCCTCCGACGCTTGGTGTCAGCGGTTCAAGTCCGCTTGGGCAGGCCAGAAAAACGACAAGTTTCAACAGAAGCTTGTCGTTTTTCAGTTATGATTGCCTTGAGGCAAGCCATGAGTTATGAAGTTCAAATCTATATCAAAACCACGAAAATATCTTTTTTGTCGTTTTTCAATGAAACGCGAAACAACGTGGAATAATAAACAGTTGCAATATTAACGTAATTGTGGTATAATGAATCTGTAAAGTAAATAATATTGTGGCTGGATACCAATATACAATATTACGCAAATCTGAATATTGAAAGGGAGAATAAATGAACGATAACGGAACTTATCGACTTTTGAAAAAGCAATTTCCCACCTCACAGTCGGTCATCAGTGAAATAATCAATCTCAAAGCAATACTTAACCTGCCGAAAGGCACAGAACATTTTTTGAGTGACATCCACGGCGAATCCGTAACCTTTTCGCACATTCTCCGCAACGCATCGGGCGTCATCAGAACCAAGATTGATCTTGCATTTGGCGACAAAATGTCCGAAGCAGAAAAAAACAAACTCGCCGCACTCATTTATTATCCGGAGCAGGTACTAAAAAATGACGGCAACGCGCTTACACCGTCGTGGTACACACAAACTATCTATAGTCTCATTGAGGTTTCGAAGCTTGTATCGGCAAAATATTCACGTTCCAAGGTAAGAAAAGCAATGCCTGAGGATTACCGCTACATAATGGACGAGCTTATAAATATGCCCGAGCACAGCATCGACAAAGCAAACTATTATATGCAGATCGTGTCAAGCATCATTGAGCTTGGAAATGCCCGTAATTTTATAATTGAGGCATCAAGGCTCATCCGTCATCTTGCCGTCGACCATCTTCATATTGTAGGAGATATTTACGATCGTGGCAACGGCTGTGATATTATCATGGACGAGCTTTCGCGCTTCCATTCCTTTGATATACAGTGGGGAAACCACGACGTTCTTTGGATGGGCGCATATTTTGGAAACCCCGCTTGCCTATGTAACGTCATAAGGATAAACTGTGTTTACAGAAATCTGCAAGCTATTGAAAACTACGGTATAAATCTGCGTCCGCTTGCCAACTTTGCATCCGAGGAATACGCGCTTGACACGTGCGAGGCTTTCCGTATCTCACACGTGTACGGATATGAAAGCGATTTTGAAAAAGACGAGATGCTTGCACGTATGACCAAAGCTATAACCGTCATACAGCTTAAACTTGAAAACAAGCTAATCAAAGATCATCCCGAATTTGACATGAACGACAGAATAATGTATCCCTCCGACACGCTGACTGAGAGAGAAAAAAAGCTCATTGAGATGCTGATGGACGAATTCAGACATAGTAAGCGCCTCGGAGAGCATATGCGCATCCTTCTCAAATACGGCAGTATGTACAAGGTGTTCAACGATAACCTCATTATGCACGGCTGTGTTCCGACCGAAGCGGACGGTACTTTTTCCAAAATCCGCGTTGGAGAGAACTCACATTCTGGTAAGCAGCTATACGACGTTCTGGATATGCTCGTGCGCAATGCGGCAAAGGGAGACAGCTATTCCGTTGATTACATGTGGTATCTGTGGTGCGGCAAAAAATCTCCGCTCTTCGGACGCGATAAAATGTGCGTATATACCAAATATTTTGAAGGGTATGTCGAAAAAGAGAAAAAGGACGAATATTATAGCCTTGTAAACAACGAGAGCTTTTGCATGAAGGTTCTTGCAGAATTCGGCGCAACGGGAGATAATTCGGTCATTGTAAACGGTCATATGCCCGTAAAGGTTAAAAGCGGAGAAAGTCCCGAAAGCGGAAATTGCCGACATATCACGATAGACGGCGGACTCTCCAAGGCTTACCAACCAAAGACCGGTATTGCGGGATACACGCTGGTAAACAACTCACAGGGGCTCTTCCTTATTTGCCATCAGCCCTTCACGTCAAGCGAGGACGTTATCAATAATGCTTCCGACCTTAAAAGCGATGTCAGACAGTTAAGAAAATATAACGACAGGATACTGGTTAAAGAGACAGATATTGGCAAAAAGCTCCAAAGCGAGTTAGACGTGTTAAAGAATTTCTTACATGATGTATATCCTTTTCGCATGTGATCCACACGTTTATACCGCAAGTAATACTGCTTTGCCGTGATTAAGAACGCAAGAGTTCAAATACACCGTTCAAAAAGCCAAAATATCTTTTTATACAACCCAAAACATAAGAAAAGTCGGGAGCCACGTCTCACCGACTTTTGTTTTACGAATTTTTTCTTTTTGGTTAAAAACAATAAAGATCTAAATCTTTTATATTTTTATTCAGTTTCAAAAAACACCTTTACAAAACGGCAGGTTGATGTTATAATAAAACCATCGGGCAAATACGATGTTGTTAAATAATAGGAACAGGAGAAGAAAAATGAAAACAGTTAAGGATAAATACCTTGTAGTAGGCGCGGATTTCGCAGGATACCCTCTTAAGGAGGCAGTCGTTGCACACCTTAAAGAAAAGGGCTGGAAGATAACCGACCTCGGCGTTACCGCAGACAGCGATCCCAATGACACCGAAAATATGTTCCACCGTGTAGGACTTCGCGTAGGAGCGCAGATTTCCGAGGGTAACTTTGAGCGCGCACTGCTTTTCTGCGGCACGGGTATGGGTATACATATTGCCGCTTCCAAATGTCCCCACGTTCACGCAGGAGTAGTCGAAAGCGTACCTGCGGCGCTTCGCGCTATAACGGGTAACGGCGTAAACGTTCTCGCTATGGGTGCGTCCTACGTAGCCCCCGCTATGGGCTGCGATATTGCCGATGCCTATCTTAATGCGTCTCTCGGCTCAGGATACGAGTGGTGGCACAACTTCTACGAGTTCCACAAGCTTGCGATAGACGAGCTTGAAGCCTTCAACTACGAGGAGTACAAAAAGAACGGCTTCAAGACAACGCATCTCGGAGACTATCCTCTTAAGCTGGAAAAGAAAGCTGACTGAGCGTAGCGTTTAACGGTTAAAAATCAAAGAAGCAAATTATTTCCCTGACTAAACGGAGACACAGAGAGTGAATATAATAAAAAACGAAATACAAATCGGTATAGAAAAACCGTTTACCTTTTTACAAATAACAGACACGCATCTTGTTTGCGTAAGCGAAAACGAATGTGATGAACGCATAGCGTTTGCAAGCTCTCGTCAAGGTCTTGATTCACGTAACAACCTTACCGTTGCCCAAAATTATGCAAAGGAAACGGGCTTTCCGCTGTTCCACACAGGCGACCTTATGGATTTTCTTACCCCCGAGACAATGGAATTTTCAAGAAGGTTTGCCAAGGAAACCGAAGTAACGTTTATAGCGGGAAACCACGAGCAGTGCTACTGTCCGGGTAACCGCTTTTGCGAGAGTGATTACGCCGAGGAGCTTAAGATTCGCGAAAAAACGCTCGATGCCGTTCAGAGGTGCTTTGAGAACGACGTGCGTTTCTTTTGTAAAGAAATGGGAGGCGTATCTTTAGTCGGTATTGATAACGGTGATTATCAGATAACCCACACACAGTTAAATGCGTTAAAGCAGGTTGTTTCAAACGGAAAACCGGTTATTCTTTTTACACATATTCCGTTTTATTCAGAGGAGCTTTCCGCAGTAACGTCTGACGGAATGGTCGGCACTCCGGCAGAAAAAATGCGCGGATACAATCTCTGGCAGCTCTACGAGCAAACCGCCTCTCCAACCACGCGTGAAAGCTATGAGTACATTGTAAGCTGTCCGTCGATTAAAGCAATAATCAGCGGACACATGCACTTTGATTTCGAAGCACGTCTCCCGAGCGGTCAGCTTCAGCTTGTTACCGACAGACATACTATGCGGGAAATAACCGTGATGTAAAAACAACTAAAAACGAAAAGCTCTTAACGCAAATTTCTGCGTTAAGAGCTTTTTTATCTGTAATCTCCGAGAAAATCCCTGTTTGTTTCGAAAAGCTCGTCCGTCATCTGCTTTATCTCGTCAAGACTGCAAACAGCGGAGGTGAGCGGATCCATGCATACTGCGTGATAAACCGCCTCTTTATCCTTTCTCATTGCCGCCTCGACAACGAGAGACTCTATTCTCGCGGTAGTATTTACAAGTATCGCAAGGTGCTCCGGAAGCTCTCCCGCAATAGTGGTTTTAAATCCCATTCTGTCGGCGACCACGGGTACCTCAACACACGCGTCGTACGGAAGATTCGGTATGGAACCTTTATTTAAGACGTTACCGTTAAAGATAAACGGCTTACCGTCTCCAAGTCTTGCGTTAAATATATCTGCGGCATATTCGATGCTCTTTTGCTTATTTATCGGCTTTACAAGGAAATCCTCGTACTGCTTTTTCGTATTTTCTTTTCTGTTTTGGCGAAGCTTTAAGGAAAAAGCGTACTCTCCCGGGTTCCAACAGGTGGAATGTGTACAGTATTTCTCGATAAGGTCGGGACGCTTTCTGAACCACTGGTTGTACTCGGAGTTATGACCGCTCGACTCGGTTACGTAATATCCGAGCTTTAAGAACATCTCGTTTCTTACCATTTCTTTATTAAAATATTCGGGATTTTTCATAAGCTCGCGAAGTGCGGGATATAGGTCTACCCCATTGTGTGAAAGCTCGGTATAAAACGCCTGATGATTTACACCCATACATTTATAATTTATCTCATTTACGGGTACGTTTAACCACTCGGCAAGCATTTTAACCGTTCCCTGAACGCTGTGGCAAAGTCCGGTAACCTCAACACCCGAGTGCTTCTGCATAGCCTGACAGAGCATTGCCATAGGGTTAGTGTAGTTTAAGAATACGGCGCGCGGACAGTATTTTTCAATATCGCGGCAGATGTCAAGCATAAGCGGAATATTACGCAGCGCTCTAAAAATTCCCGACACGCTTCTCGTATCTCCGACGTTGGTATCAACTCCGTATTTTTTCGGTATCTCGATGTCGTATCTCCATATATCAACATCTCCGTTAAAAACGGTACAAAGCACCCCGTCGGCGCCTTTTAACGCCTCTACCCTATCCGTTGTCGCGGTAATCTTACAGTCCGGGCAATTCATCTCCACCCTTATCTTTTCGCAGACCTTTTTTATATTTTCAAGGTTCTCAGCATTTATGTCCATAAGTGCTATTTCGCAGTCTCTAAATGCCGGGAACGTGAGCAGGTCTCGCATGGTTGCGCTTGTAAACTGGAGGCTTCCCGCTCCTAAAAAAGCAAACTTTTTCATAATTAAATCCCTTTCTGTTTTTCTGTATTTACAGAGCGTTTTTTACTGTTTTCCCTTTACAATCTTATCTTACTCCGATTTTTTTAAAAAGTAAATGGATTTTACGTTCTTTTATATGGACAAAACTGCTGTTTTGTGATATAATATACACAGACTTATTTACACTATGGAGGATAAAGCATGAACGTTTACTACGGCGACCTTAAGGATTCTAAAAACCTTGAAAGCCACTCATATCTACAGCTCAACAGCTGCGGAAGCACGGTAACGCTTGACACTGAATATCTTGTCATCCGCTCCGGCAGAAGCGACTATCATATTTTTTACGTAACCGAGGGCGAGGCAGAGGTGTACGGCGAGGACGGAACTGCCGTCCGTTTATTTAAAGGTGATTTCGTTTTATATCCTCCGCGTGTTCCGCAGAAATACAAAAGACTGCGCGGCTCGAAGGACTGCTGGATTCATTTTAACGGCTTTCAGGTGCCGGAGATATTAAATGACGCATGTCTTTCCGTAGGAACGAACAGGGGGACAGAAAACAGTAACATAAAATCGCTTTTTTCGGAGCTTTTAACCGAGTACAGCATAAAAAGAAGCGAAACGGTAAACACAGAAAAAGGAATTTTGCTAACTATTCTATATATGCTCGGCGGTCTTACCTCCGAAAAAGGTATTTTCCACGGAAGCAGTCCGATACGCAAGGCGGTATTATATATAAATGAAAACTATGAAAAGAGCTTTTCGAACGCACTTTTAGCAAATCTCTGCAACTTAAGCCTCGGTCGTTTTGAGCACCTTTTTAAATTGGAGATGGGTGTTTCCCCGAGCGCCTACCGACAGAGGCTACGTATCGAAAACGCAAAAGCGCTTCTTTTATCAACCGCACTTTCGGTATCAGAAATAAGCTTTCTATGCGGATTTGCCGACAGCCTTTATTTCAGCAGATTCTTCAAAACCAAAACGGGGCTCTCACCTATTGAATACAGACGGATAAACCCATCTACCCTAATAAACGAATGATTTTCCTTTCAAATACATATTATTTAAGACTGTAAAAATAATTTATTGCATAAAAACCGTTGACATTTAGTAAAAAATATGTTATAATACTAAACGTCAATAATTTTGGGATATCGCCAAGTCGGTAAGGCACAGGACTTTGACTCCTGCATTTCGCTGGTTCGAGTCCAGCTATCCCAGCCAACAAACAAGGGTAGGCTTTTTGCCTACCCTTGTTTGTTCGTTTGTATATCCGACGAAGAACCACTCCGAGCTTCTGCTCGGATACAATTTTCGCTTTGCTACGCATCCGACCTTCTCTTTGCCTCGGCGAAAATTTTTGTTTGTACTTTCCCTAAATTCGGGATTTAGCGACGCTCGCTGTGTTAACCGTCGCGCCCCGTCGCAGTATACGTACAGGCGTTTGCCTACTCGCCATACGCCACCGGAGGCTCTCAGGTCAGAATAAGTTCCAGAGCCCTGTGTTCTCGTCGAAGAAGCTCTTGTCGATTCCCGTAAGCTCGTCGCTTACAAGAGCAATGGGGCTGGTCGTGATTACGTCCGCTTCGCATACTGCGATAGCTGCCGTCTCAGGAGTTATATATTTCTCTTTCATCGTCTTTTCCTCCCTTATTTCGATGCCTTGAAGGCTACCGCCGCATCATAGTACAGCTTAATCGACTTCATAAGGTTCTTTTCCGCTTCCGTGTCAGCCTTTTCGTTCAT
>JAZRDX010000084.1:0-4142 GCA_045660565.1 Eubacteriales bacterium | reverse complement strand
GAAAAAACCGAAAAACTCATCTCCGAGCATGAAAAAAACGGAGAAAAAATGCTTCTTATAGAGGTTCCGCTGATGTTTGAAAGCGGCTTCGACAAACGGTGCGATTACGTCCTTGCCGTTGTCGCCGACGAGGAAACGAGAGCGAAAAGAATATGCGTCAGAAACGCTTTTTCGACGGATGAAGCAAAAAAAAGAATAAAAAATCAAAAAAATATTGATTTTTATATTGAAAAATCTTCTTTTGTGATATATAATAGTAATAATGGGGACCTAAATGCACAGATTGACGCTGTTATTCAAAGGATTTTCAAAGAAAAGGGGATTTAAAGGCGCAATACTGCTTTTTGCATTAGCTGTTTTTCTTACCGTAACCGTGCTTTTGTTACCTAAAGATAAAAAAGCGCTTCCCGGAGCAGAGTACGGTGAAATTATAACCGAGTGTTCCGAAAAACACGGACTTGATCGCTCGCTTGTATATGCGGTGATCGAGTGTGAAAGCTCCTTTGACGAAAAAGCCGTTTCTGTTGCCGGTGCCTCTGGACTTATGCAGCTTATGCCCGAAACCTTTGATTGGATTTTACCGAAAAAAGAGGGCGCAGAGGAAAGGAATATATTTAGTCCGAGACAGAATATCGAAGCGGGCTGCAAATATCTTTCGTATTTGATTAAGCGTTTTGGTGTAACCGAAACCGCACTTGCGGCATACAATGCGGGCGAAGGAACGGTTTCCTCGTGGCTTCAAAACCCCGAATATTCGGATGACGGAAAAACGTTAAAGGAAATCCCGTACCTTGAAACAAAGCTTTACGTAAGCAAGGTTATGCGCAGAGCCGAAGAGTACAAAAAGGCTTTAAACTGAACTTTTTGGGATGTTTTCCGTTGATAACGCTTTAAACCGCTACCGAGCGAATAATGTTTTTGTATCGGTAAACGCGGAAATATATTTTATAACGACTGTTTAACCTCTTAAGCGAGGGCAGAAATATAAAAATTTTTTGGAGGAAATAAAAATGGATCCGATTTGTAAAGAAATATCAAGCTACGGACTTGTTCCGGTAATTAAAATTGACGACGTAAGTAAGGCGCTTCCGCTCGCGAAGGCTCTTTGCGACGGAGGACTTCCCGTTGCGGAAATAACCTTCCGTACCGCGTGTGCGGCTGAGGCTATCGCTCTTATCACCAAGAACTTCCCCGATATGCTCGTAGGAGCGGGAACCGTTCTTACCACGGAGCAGGTTGACCGTGCTGTTGAAGCAGGCTCTAAGTTTATCGTAAGCCCCGGATTTAATCCGAAAATTGTAAAGTACTGTGTTGACAGAAACATTCCGATAGTTCCCGGCACCTCCCGTCCCTCTGACGTTGAGGCAGCTATCGAGCTTGGTCTTGACACTGTTAAATTCTTCCCCGCAGAGGCAGCAGGCGGTATTCCGATGCTTTCGTCTCTTGCAGGACCTTACGCAAACATAAAGTTTATGCCCACTGGCGGAATTGACGAAAAGAACCTCTTAAATTACCTTAATCTTAAGAACGTTATCGCCTGCGGCGGAAGCTTCATGGTTAAGAATAAATACATAGATGAGGGCAGATTTGACCTTATTACCGCTGACGTTAAGACTGCTATGACCGCAATGCTCGGATTTAAGATTGCGCATATCGGTATTAACTGCGATAACGCTGACGAGGCTAAAAAATACGCAGCTCTTATCGAAAACATGTTCGGTATGACCGCGGTAGAGGGAAATGGCTCTATTTTCACCGGCGGACAGTTTGAGTTTATGAAGCACAAGTACTACGGCGAAAAGGGACATATCGCTATTTCCACCAACTTCGTTGACAGAGCGGTTGCGTATTTTGAGCGTCAGGGCTTTAAGTTCATTGAAGAATCCAAGAGCTACGACGAAAAGGGCAAGCTTAACTGCGTTTACTTTGCCGACGACTTCTTTGGATTTGCTCTCCACCTCAAAAAGGCTTAAATTTTCACGGTAATATTACACACCCCGGTATCTGAAATTCCGTTTTTAATTACTTTTTAATGGTAATTTACGGATAGCGGGGTGTTTACGCGTTTTAAACCTAAAATACCATTTTCGGAGTTAAAAATGTTAGACAAGCTTGAAAAGGCAGAAGAAAACTATATAAAAACAGAAGAGGCGCTTTCGTCTCCCGAGGTTATATCGGATAACGAAAGATACGCGTCTTTAATGAAAGAATACAAAAATCTTACCCCGATAATAGAGGCGTTCAGAAAGTATAAGCTTACCGTTAAGGAGATGAACGAGGCTGAGGCTCTTATGAATGATGCCGATGCTGAGATGAAGAAGCTTGCTGAGCTTGAATATTACTCAAAAAAAGAGGAAATCGAGAAGATAACCGAGGAGCTTAAGATCTTGCTTCTTCCGAAGGATGAAAACGACGATAAAAACGTTATTGTCGAGATCCGCGGAGGAGCAGGCGGTGAGGAGGCGGCACTTTTCGCATCGGCGCTGTACAGAATGTACGGTATGTATGCCGACAGAATGAAATACAAAATAGAGCCGCTGAGCGTTAATGAAACCGAGCTCGGTGGAATAAAGGAGATTTCCTTTACGGTTATCGGAGAAGGCGCCTATTCAAGGCTTAAATTCGAAAGTGGAGTGCATAGAGTACAGAGGGTACCCGAAACCGAATCACAGGGACGTATACACACATCTACGGTTACGGTCGCCGTATTACCAGAGGCGGACGACGTCGAGGTTGAAATAAACCCCGCGGATTTAAAGATTGAAACCTGCAAAAGCTCGGGCGCAGGCGGTCAGCACATAAATAAAACAGAATCCGCAATAAGAATTATTCATAAACCGACGGGAATTATAGTTGAATGTCAGGAAGAAAGAAGTCAGTTCAAAAACCGCGATAAGGCTTTGAAAATGCTGAAAACAAAGCTTCTCGACATCAAACAGCGCGAACAGGATGACAAAATAGCTTCCGAAAGAAAATCCCAGGTCGGAACGGGAGACAGAAGCGAGAGAATAAGAACCTATAACTACCCTCAGGGCAGAGTTACCGACCACAGAATCGGTCTTACATTATATAAGATAGAAGCTATACTCAACGGCGCTATTGACGAGCTTATTGATGCTCTTATTACCGCTGATACCGCTGAAAAACTAAAAAACAGCGAGGATATATAAAGGACAGCGTATGAAAACCGAATTTTTCAGAATACGTGATATTGAAAAACAACAAAATGAAATAGACAGAATCGCTTCGTTTATCGAAAGCGGTGAGGTTGTTGCCATCCCCACAGAAACGGTTTACGGCCTTGCGGCAAACGCTTTTGACACTCAAGCAGTAAAAAAGATTTTTGAAGCAAAGGGCAGACCTACGGATAATCCTCTTATCGTGCATATTGCAAAGCTTGAGGATATGTGTCTTCTTGCAGAGGATGTTCCCGAAAAGGCTATGAAGCTTGCCGAAAAATACTGGCCCGGTCCTCTTACGATTATTCTGCCTAAAAACGAATATGTACCCGATGAGGTCAGCGGAAATCTGCCCACGGTTGCTATACGTTTTCCGTCACATAAGGTAGCTCAGGCAATAATCGACGCGGCAGGCACTCCCCTTGCTGCACCGAGTGCTAATATTTCGGGCTTCCCCAGTCCTACCTGCTTTCAGTATGTTGAGGACGATATGACGGGAAGAGTGAGTGCCATAGTTGACGGCGGAGACTGCGAATGCGGTATTGAATCCACCGTTGTCACACTTGCAACTTCTCCCCCAACTCTTTTAAGACCGGGTGCTGTCACTCCCGAGCAGTTAGAAGAGGTTTTAGGTAAAATACAAATACACAAGGCAGTACTCAATCCCCTCGAAAAGGACGCTGTAGCATCCTCCCCCGGGATGAAGTATCAGCACTATTCTCCGAAGGCTGAATTGAGCATTGTAAAAGGTAATCTTAATCAGTTTATACAATATGTTAATAAACATAAATCCGAAGCCGATTTCGTGCTGTGCTTTGAGGGTGAGGAAGATAAAATGCCCCTGCCGTCGGTCACATTCGGTCAGTGCGATGACAGCTTTTCTCAGGCAAAGCGTATTTTCGACGCTCTTAGAGAGCTTGACGAAAAGGGCGCAAAAACAGTTTTTGTCCGTAATCCTAATGA
>JAZRDX010000083.1:0-4429 GCA_045660565.1 Eubacteriales bacterium | reverse complement strand
CACGCACCGTGGGGTATGAACGACGACGGCGGTAAATACAAGTACGTTGACAACAACGGAACCGTAAGAGAAGGCAACACACCTAAGGGAAGCTCCAGCAAGGAGTACTACGGCGCTCACCAGATTATCGAGGACATTTTCGGTAATCTTCCCTCTGTAAAGAACATTGGATTTATCACCCCCGGTATCGGAGTACAGAGTGGCGATAAGGTTGTAAACGGCGAGCTTATCAAGGGCTACGGAACTTACGCTAACGAGCTGTTAAAGGATTGTATCAATAAAAAGATTTACCTCGGTGCTCGCGGAACCTTTGATCCTCTTACCACCGATTACGCAACCAAAATAGTAACCAAGGACACCATCAACAATATGTCCGTACGTATGAATCTCCCCGGACTTGCGGTTAGGGATTACCACGAAGTAAGCGTTTGGACCGACTACATCGACACCGCGGCAAGACTTGGCGGATGGGCTATGTTCTGTATCCACGAAATGGACTCCAATCCTACCAACTCTAAGTGGTGGATTTCCGAGGAAAAGGCTGAGCAGCTCTTTGCTTACACCGCTGACAAGAACATCTGGGTTGCATCCTTCTCCGATGCTATCACCTATTACATCGAGTGGGCAAGCGCAAAGGTAGACGCAAAATACGATAGCGCGACAAACAAGATTTCCGTTTCCGTAACCGACGGTGAAGACGATAACGAAATGTTCAACACCGCTCTTACCGCAAAGGTATCCGTTCCCGTTATGTGGGAAGGCGCAAAGTGCGGAGAAAAGGTTCTTGACGTTCACGTTAACGACGACGGTTCCAAGTTCGTATACGTAGACGTTGTTCCGGACACCGGCACAGTTTACCTCGAAATGTTAACAGCAGAATAATTAAACCGAATAAAAAAAACTCAAGGCGCATTCCACCGGATGCGCCTTAGTTTATCAAGGTTTTGATTAATCTTCTATATGACGGTAATATTAACAACAGCTCTATAAAACTTAATTTGTTCAATTCTTCAAATAATAATTTTAAAACAACCTTGCTTTGCCAAGCATAAGACATTAAATCCAAAAAGCTTATTAATGCATATATTATAAAAACACAAATTCAAATTGCCACAAAAAAGGCAGAATGGAGATAAAAATGCCAGTTATATGTAAATATTGCAGAACATCCAATATGGAAGGCACACAAAAATGTTCACTTTGCGGAAGCGCGCTTCCTTACACGCCGGCTCCTACGCCCGTAACACCGCCTCCGTCTCCCACTGAAACCGTAACACCGCCTCCGGCTCCGGTAAACAACACCGCGCCCACACCTCCCGCAGCACCTACTCCAACACCTCCTACTCAGTCCGGAGGAAAGAATCAGCGCTTTACTCTGTTCCAGACATCAAACTGGGAGGACGACTGGATAAGCGCAGTTGCGTCCGCAGAGGACGATGACAAGAAAGCAGGTATTATTTTAACAAACACCAAGGGATGCAGCGGCTCGCTCAGAAATGAGCTTTGGATGAATCTTACCGAGTATATGAACTTCAAGTCGCAGAAGGACGGCGTTGAATACTACGTTTTAGACCTTGCAACGCAGGCGGTACAAAGCACCTACACAGGCGAAATAGAAAGCGTTCTTGACATTCTCGAAGCAGTATACTCGCTAGACCTTCCTACATACCTTATGATAATCGGTGACTACGCAACCGTTCCTAACATTGTTTGGGAAAACAGAAGTAAGGACCCGGATAAGGTTGTTTTCTCCGATCTTCCCTTCTCTACCTTAAGCACAGATTCACCGTTTAACGACATACTTTATAAATTCAAGCCTTTTACAAGAGTCGGAAGAATCCCCTCCTCGGCAGGCACCGGCTTTAAGGAGGCATTTACTTACTTAAAGAACACCAAAAATTCAAAGCTTACCGTTGACGACCTCAAAGCGTTCTTCCTTTCCGCTGAATCCTGGATCGAAACGTCAAAACAAATCGCAAAGCCCATTGCTCCTTCACTTAACGTTTCTCCCTCTAACGGTTCCTTTGAATTCAAAGGCTCTGTTGATCCTTACAACGTTCTTATGTTTAACCTTCACGGCTCAAACGGTACTCACGTATGGTACGGAGAGGATAGAAACGAGAACGTAGAATTTGCATTCAACGCACCGAAGCTCCCGAAGAACAAAAACTACATACTTTGTACCGAAGCCTGTTACGGAGCAAGACCGCTTAACAAAGGCATGAACTCAGAAAGTATGGTCAGCACCGCGCTCAGAACCGGCTGCTGCGCATTCGTAGGCTCTACCCAAATAGCATGGGGAGGCAGAAACGGTATGTCCTGCGCAGATATAGTTAACCAGAATTTTATCAAAAATATGATGGAGGGATATTCGGCGGGAGAATCGTTCAACGATGCTCTTGCACACCTCCAGAACGGGCGCTGGAACGACTGTTCTCTTAAGACAATAATTGAATTTGCTCTTTATGGAGATCCGTCGTATACGCCTCTTAACTCCGCAAACAAGGCAAAATCAATGGTAAGACAGAAGGCGTTTTCCATGGAAAATCTCTCCTACCGCGTAGTAGAGGGTGAGGAGCAGAAGGCTGTCTCCGTTAAGGCTGCATTCGTTGAGGATACCGACCACTGCGCCGTTAAGGTCAGGGCATTCGTTGAGGAAGCTCACCCCGATATGAAAGGTGTTAAACCGCGTTTCTTTATGGACGAGTGTACCGGAGATTATCAGGCGATATACAACAAGGAATCCAGAAACACAGCAGTATCAAAGAGCGTCAAGGTATTCTTTGACAGCAACGGAAGCATTAAAGAACAGTACGTCTCCAAATACGTAAAGGTTTAAGCAGAAAGGGGAACCCAATATGACAAAAACAGGAAAAGTAGAATTCATTTTATCGGGTGTAGGCTCGAAAAGCGAGAAAATGCAGCCGTTTCTCCGCGAAGCTGACGGCAACTTAGTCGAGATATTCAAGGAAAGCGACAATCCGTTTAAAAACGAAAGCTTAAAGGAATACGAGGGTAAGACGGTAATGGTAACCGGAGAAGAAAACGAATACGGTCTGTTAATTATAGATAAAATTGAGGTTACCGATGGCGCCGAGGCAGCAAAGGAAGCTCCGTCTGAATCGGAAACCACGGAAAAAGCGGCTGTTGAGGTTATAGAGGAAGAAACTACCGTTACAGAAGAAGCCGAGGAAAAATCCGAAGAAGCTACTGAAACCGCTTCCGAAACCGAGGAAGCCACAGCAAAAACAGAGACTGACGCGCCGAAGAAAACGCCGGTTGAACCCGAGCTTAAGGGAATAAGAAAATTCCTTGCATTTTTCCATAGGAAATAAGATACAATACAAAAAGGAACCGTTTCGGTGTAGACGGTTCCTTTTTTATTAATGTCATTTAAACGCTTGAAGATATTCTTCTTCGGTTATCTGCCCGTCCGAATAAAGCTTTGCGACTTTTTCCAAAGGTAATTTTACCGAAGTATTAACATGTAGATTTTTAAACACACCCCGACCAACAAGGTATTCTATCCTTACTGTTCTTTCAATTAACTCACCAAATCCATATATAAGTACTGCCGATACAAATGCTGCAAAGCAACCCAAAAATATACAAAGAACCCCATACAAAACAAACCAGTTTCCTAAAAACATTATAACTATTCCTGAAACTAACGCTGCAATAACGCCTACAACAAACTCGATCCACGCAATAGCTTTAATCTTACAACTGATATTATCAAACACAGTTTTTCTCCTTTAAAATAAAAAAGTGTGCACAACCGAAGTTACGCACACCGAAAACGCAAACTCCGATTGTTGTCACACAAAACCTAACAAGCGTGAAGATAAAACTGCACATACTGCCAAGTGGAATTTGCGATTTTCCAAACTCATTATTGACAGTAATTGCAAAAAAGGTGCAAGGAAAAAGCTCCCTACAAAAATAGGCAGTTCTCTCGCTTTAGCTTGATATTCAGTTTTGTGTGACGAATACATTATATCATATTTTAAGTTAAAAATCAATAGCTTTAAAGGAATTTATAAGAAATACAAGCAAAAAGGAACCGCTAAAAAATAGCTGTTGCTTTTTATGTGAAATAAACGGTGGGAGCAATCCCCCGCCCTACAATCTTTAATTACATAAAAATTTCTATTTTTGAAAGTTAAGTTAAAAACTTCACCAAAAAAGAAAAAAGAGCAAATCAAATGACTTGCTCATTAAATACCAAAAACCTCCGAAGATTTCGGAGGTTTTGTTTAGTGTAAGCACGGACCTATTTTTCCGGGCCGTCGCCAGCCGAGTATTTTCGGCACGAACCAGCTTAACTACCGTGTTCGGGATGGGAACGGGTGTACCCTGGCCGTTAGACGCACTTACTGAAGACAGTGAAAACAAGTTCACTGAAAACCAAATAAAGAACGGAAAAAAC
>JAZRDX010000082.1:0-8794 GCA_045660565.1 Eubacteriales bacterium | reverse complement strand
GAATATAAAAAGGAGCATTTCCTTGAATATTACGAGCTTCGTTACAGTCATCTCGAGGGATTTGTTAAGCAAAACCATATTGTAAATCCCGATGTATACTCTTGGCTTTACCTTGAAAAGGGTATGACCGATATGGCATTCTACAATATCTGGGACGTTGATTACTTCTACATTAATCATCTGACCGAAAAGCTTGGAAGTGAGCCTAAGTACGAAGAGGTCTTTAATCTTACGACAGAACAGTACGATGAAAAGAACACCTTACACGATGAGTTCCATCAGGAAATTAACAAAACGGTGGATCAGTACCGTGAAGAATTTAACAGATCCAATCTGAGCGGCGGAATGTGGCGCAACTCCTTCCTTGTATCCGAAAGCGATTATATCAGCTTTGCAAACGGCATCGGTGAAACACATGAAAAAATAGCTAACAGTGAAGGCGGTATTGGCGGACTTATCGGCGGTATCGGTGGCGGCAGTATCATAATCGGCGGTAACGGTATAAAATTCGAAACCTCCGACAGTATAAAAAATCCCGGCCCGACGTTCTACACTGCTATTCATTCTACAAATCATGATGCAACCGCGGCTTTCCTTGAGCAGTTTGCAGGAAATCAGGTTCCTGAACCCGAATCCCAGAAGGCTGTTTATACGCCCGACGATATGTTTGATGACTTTATGTATTATTACAGGGAAATCGTTATTACAAGTGTTATACTCCTCGTTGTATTCCTCGCTATTATGAGCCTTTGCATGTACTTCATTATGCGCTCCTCTCTTATGGCGAGAATCAAGGAGGTTGGAATATACCGCGCAATCGGTGTTTCAAAGGCAAACCTTACCTTCCGTTTCCTTATCGAAGCACTTGTGCTTACCACGTTTACGGTATTTATCGGCTACGCTGTATCCAGCGGTATTATATTTGCACTTGCGGCAAACGTTTCGCTTCTTGACACCATACTTTACTACCCCGTATGGCTTGCGGGCGCAATACTCGCGATTCTTTACGCCGTATGTCTTATCTGCGGTCTTATCCCGATATTCACGCTCCTTCGCAAGACACCGAGCGAGATACTTTCGAAGTACGATATTTAAGCGGGTAGCACCCGCCGGGGAGCCCCCGGTGGCGATTGGCGACGCGTACCGTGTGCGAACATCTCTAACGTCGCTAAGTCAAGGTTTTGTAAAAAGGTATAGGTAATAATTCGTAGGGCGGGGGCTTGCTTTCGCCGGCAGGTAAGCACCTGCATGCACATAGCCATGATGTAATGTGCAGAAAAAACAATTTGTTTTGCAAAGTAAAAGCGGTGGGGCCCCCTCCCCTACGGATTTGATTAAAATTTTAGTACATTATTGTAGGGACCGACGTCCTCGGCGGTCCGTGAAAAATTAAATTGTCAAAGACAGAACGGAGACATAAAAATGCATACAAGTAATATAGCGGAGTTTTTAAACTCCAAGGGAATCCCTTCTTCTGACGTAATTATCTACAAAAATCACAAGGAAATTTACCGCTACTTCTGCGGACACAAGGACGCGGCTAAAACAACACCGATAACGGGAGACGAGCTTTACTACCTCTACTCCGCGTCAAAGGTTATAACCTGCACCGCGGCTATGCGTCTGGTTGAAAGAGGGATAATAGGTCTTGACGATCCTGTTTCCAAATACATTCCCGAATACGCTACGCTTACGTATAAGTCAAAGGACGGAATTAAGCCCTGCGAAAAGGTTATGACTGTGCGTCATCTCTTTGCTATGCGCGGCGGTCTCAACTACAACCTTTCGTCCGATCCGATAAAGGCTCTCCTTAAGGAGACCGACAACAAGGCTGACACCGTTTCTCTCGTTAAATCCTTTATAAAGGCTCCCCTTGAATACGAGCCGGGAGAGGGATTCCAGTACAGCCTTTGCCACGACGTTCTCGGCGCGATTATCGAGATAGCATCGGGCAAAAAATTCGGAGAATACCTCCGCACCGAGATTTTCGAGCCTCTCGGAATGAACAGCACCGGCTTCTTCCCCACCGAGGAGCAGAAAAAGCGTTTTGCGGCACAGTATCGCTACGATAACGGCGAATATAAGGAAATTCCCGTTACCTGCGCTTACCGTCTGAGTGAAAACTACGAAAGCGGCGGCGCCGGACTCTTCTCCTGCGTTAACGACTACATTAAGTTCGCCGACACAATGGCATGCGGCGGCGTTTCTCCGAGCGGTTATCAGCTTCTTAAGCCTGAAACCATTCACCTTATGCGTGAAAATCAGCAGCGCGAGGGTACGCCCGCGATAAAGGTAGGCTACAAATACGCCTTCGGAGTACGTTCAATGTTTAACAAAGCCGAGGCAAACTCCGACGGAGACACCGAGCAGGAGTTCGGTTGGGACGGAGCGGCAGGCTCTTACGTCGCGATAGATCCTAAAAATAATCTTTCCGTCTTCTACGCTCAGCACGTCCTCGGACACGGTTGGGCATATTCCGACGTGCATCCCGTTTTAAGAGACAGTATGTATTATCTCTAAAAATAAGCCGAAATGAAACCTTACAACTTTTTTCTTGACATCGACAACACCCTTATTCCCGAAGGAAAAGGATTTATTTCGAAGGAAAACCTTTCCGCTATAAAAAAGGCAAGGGAGCTTGGCTGTAAGTTTTTTATAAACACCGGACGTCCGTACTGTGATGTAGATAAGCAAATCTTCTCGGACGAGTATTTTGACGGTATCCTTTCGGGCGGAGACTATGCCGTATACCGTGGAAAGCCGATATACTCCCGTTTTATGTCCGAAAAAGACATGCGCTCTCTTATGTCGGCACTGAACAAACTGAGCATTGATTTTAATATCGGCGGTCTTAACCACCGATATTATCTAGGAAGCCGAAAGCCCCATTACCGCGACAGCGTCTATGTTCCGTTAACAAGCGAAAAGGACTTTGAAGCGCTTTACAGCGACAAAGAGGTTCAGAAATACGTTCTTTTCGATGCCGAAGCGCCGCATCTGTCCGCAAGACGTGAAATTGAACGTTACTTTAACGTAATAGAGCATCCGACCTATACCGAAGGCTTTCTTAAAGGACACGGTAAGTCGTTCCTTATGAAAAAGACAGAAGAGGCTCTCGTCCTCCCTCACGAAAGCACCGTCGCGATGGGAGACTCGTTCAATGACGTCGATATGCTGGAGTATGCTTCGGTATCGGTTGCTATGGGAAACGCCCCCGACGGTCTTAAAGAAAAATGCACTTTTGTTACAGATACGTCGGAAAATAACGGTGTCGCAAAGGCGATCGAAAGACTGCTGGGAGAATAAAAAAACAACCAAAAAAGCTTAATTTAACGGGACGTCGAGGATAACGAACTGAAGTTGCGGGAGGAGCAAGCCCCCTACGGATTTACACTTTTCGGGACATCACACCCTACAAATCGGAAAATAAAATCCGGCGGACAAAACAGTCCCTAATTTAAATTTCAGAAAGGATATCAGATGAAAAACCTTAATTTCTTTTTAGATATTGACGGAACGCTTGTCGGCGGAGGAAATACTAAGCTTACCGAGGGGGTAATTTCCGCGATACTTAAGGCTAAGGAGGGCGGCTGCCGCTTTTTTATCAACACCGCGCGTCCGCATTGGCTTGTTCCCGAGGAGGAGTTCCCTCCGGAAATTTTTGACGGAATCTGCTCCGGCTGCGGAACCAATATCACATACCGCGGAGAGACGATATACAGCAGCTTTCTCTCCGACAGCACCGTAAAGCACGTCGTTTCCGAGCTTAAAAAAACCTTTCCGCCCGACTTTTCCATACTTATTGAAGCTCTTAATACTAATATATACTGTGGCGCAGATATTCCGTGGTATGCAAATAGGGGGCTTCAAAGATTTAACGATATAAATGACATCGGAACCGTTTTTAAGGATCTGAAAACGCAAAAGCTTTCCTTTAACAAGCTTTCCGGCGAGTTTAAATATGAAATGTTTGATGCTATTAAGAATGATTTTGATATTATGATACATCCGGGCTATGCCGAAATAGCGCCAAAGGGTTATAACAAAGGAAAGGCAATACAGCTTACGGAAAGCACACTTGGTATATCTCACGACTCGACTGTCGCCATAGGCGATTCGCTTAACGATGCCGAAATGTTTAAATACGCCGCGGTTTCCGTCGCTATGGGTAACGCACCTGATAACGTAAAGCCTCTTTGCGACTACGTTACCGACACGGTTTCAAATGACGGAGTGGCAAAGGCAATAGAAATGCTGACTTCGGAATAAAAACGTGGCGGCGAAGAAGTAGCCACATAGAAATCAAAAAATCTGACAGACAAAACCGTATCTAATTTAAATTTCAGAAAGGCACATACCTTGAAAAACCTTAATTTTTTTCTTGACATTGACGGCACCCTTATTCCCGAAGGAAAACGTAAAATATCGGACAGTGTAATTTCCGCGATACTTAAAGCAAAATCGCAGGGACACAGTTTTTTTATCAACTCTGCCCGTCCGTACTGGCTTGTACCTAAGGAAATATTCCCCGATGAGATATTTGACGGCATCTGCTGCGGCTGCGGAACCTATATAACCTATCACGGAAAGGCTATATACGAAAGCTTTATTTCAGACGAGGCACTTAAAAAGCTTTATCTTGACATTGAAAGCTATAATATGCCCGACTTTTCCTCGATTATAGAGTCCTTTGAGACCACCTATTATCACGGCCCCGAAAGACCTGAGTACGCCTTCTGGGGATATAAAAAGCTATCCTGCGCAGACGATATAGGAAACGTTGTCAAGAACATTAAGGCTCAGAAGTTCTCTTTTTACAAGGTAGCCGAGGATTTCCCCAAAAAGCTGCTCAGCGAAATGGAAAACCAGTTAAACGTTATGCGGCATCCGTCCTACGTTGAGGTCGCGCAAAAGGGCTTCAGCAAAGCCGATGCCATAAAGCTTGCGGAGAGGGAAATAGGTATTTCGCACGGTACAACCGTTGCTATCGGAGACTCCTCTAACGACCGCGAAATGCTCAGCTACGCCGCGATTTCCATTGCTATGGGTAACGCGCCGGATTCTGTAAAGAAAATAGCGACCTATGTAACCGAAACGTGCGAAAACGACGGTGTTGCAAGGGCAATAGAAATGCTTACGGCGGAATAACGCCTATTACACACAGAATCTCACTTTTTTATAATAGAAGCAGTGTTTTTACAAGAAACGCTGTTTTTATTTTTTATACTGTCATTTCGAAACGAATTTTGATTTTTATAAAATTAATTGACAAATAAGCTAAAAAATGCTAATATATAATTGTAGTTACAAAATACAACTACAAAAAAATTACCGTCAAGGAGGATTCTCAGATGAAAAAAACACTTTCTATTTTATCGCTTCTTCTATGTATTTTAATGGTTTTCGTTTCCTGCGGAAGGGGAGAAAAACCGCTAAAGCTTGACAAAAAAGAGCTTAACAATTCTAAAGTTGCAACCAATTTCTCATTGACAGAGATTACATCCGTCGGCGAAGGCTACACCTTCCATAGCAAAAAAAATGACCTTGCTCTTTTCAGCAAGGTGCTTACCGACATCTCCTCTACAAACTACAAAATAATTAATCTTAAAACAAATTCCGTTGTTACCGATAAAACGGTTGCAGCATCGGATATTGCCGCAGGAAAGGTATCCGTTTCGCTTTCCACAAGCGGTTCCTTTATCGTTATATACGAAAATAAGACCTATACGCTTTACAAAGCTGACGGAGTAACCGCGATAGGCTCCGCTAAAACCGCTCCGAAATACGTAAACGACTGCGCCGTAATTGGAGACACCGTTTGCCGCTACGACACAAAAACGTATGATGTTAAAGAAATATTTACCTATCCTTCACTCCGCGGAGATATTCCCAGCGCAACAGTCTATGGCTTCAGTAACTATTACATTTCCAAAACCGACGCCGGATTTGCTGTTTATGACCTGCATTACAATTATATCGGAGAATATATTTTCCCCGACTACGCAAACGGCACCTCGTATCACGTTCTCAAAAACGGAAATATATTCGTTCAGTACAGCGTTGCTCTTCCGGATAACGCAGAGGAATACGACATTTTAAATGACGGAGCAAAATTTGACCTCGTTCAAAAGATCGTCTCGGCAAAAAAGCTTTCCGAAAAGGAAGTAAAGCTTGACTACTACATAAAAAGCATTTATCCGGTAGATTCCGATGCCACCGGCTACTCCTTTAAAAAGAGCGCTGACAACTTTGCTACTTGCTATAAAATAGAAAACTGTCAGTACGACAAAAACAATCCGTTAACCCTCAGCTTCAGTAACAAAGGCAAAACCCGTCTTGCTTATGACGAGCGTTACATAGGCTATACCCCCATTGGAAACGGATACCTTACAGCTACAACAAAATCAGGAATAACCGTTATTCTTGACGGCAAGCTTAACGTTATCTCTACCCTTTCCGAGGTCAAGACGGTTACCGAAAAATACATCGTAACCGCTAACGCCATATACGACTTTAATTTCACAAAGATTGCAGACCTCGGCAACTATATCTTCAAGGACGTAGTCGGAAGCTATCCTATATTCCTCGCGTATGACGAAACGCTTAAGGAGGACTATTTCATATTCGACGGCGCTTTCAATAAAATCGTTGATGCCTCCGAAAACCAGCGCTTACACGGAATATACGGTAATTCCTTGTACGCCGTTTCCACTACTGTTGACACCGTAACTACAACCAGAATTTACAAGGCAGACAAAACGGAGCTTGCAAGCTACACCGATACTGTTTCCTTCCTAAGCTCTACCTCTGCCGGCGGTGATATATCTTTCCTTATCAAGGCAGGTCAAAAATATTTCTTCGTTTCGGAAACGGAAGCATCTAAATAAGCTTTTAAGGAAGGACTATTATGTTTGAGATTAAAAAAGACGCGGTTTCGTTTTCACTTTCCGAGCTTAAAAGAATGAAGGACGAGAGGCTCGTTTCAAAGGATACGCTTGAAGCGCTTAGAAAAAAAGCCGACTCAATGCTTACCAAGCCGCTTTACACGGTAACCAAAAGAAAGCTTCGCGCTCCGTCGGGCTGTCCAAACGATTACACATCTATGGGCACCTATTGGTGGCCTAACCCCGATACTGCCGACGGACTTCCCTACGTTCGCCGCGACGGTCATTTCAACCCGAACTGTACCGACGAAAACAATTTCAGCAATATGTGCGCACAGGTAAAATGGTGCTCTCTCGCCGCGTTCTACTTCGACGAGGATAAATATGCCACCCGTGCCATAGATGCCCTTTACACCTGGTTTATCTGCCCCGATACGTATATGACGCCAAACGCGAGGTACGGTCAGGCTATTCCCGGCATCTGCGACGGCAGAGGGATAGGTCTTATCGACTTTCGCGAGTCGTTTGAGGTTATGAACTCCGTTCGTCTGCTTGAGGCTATGGGAAAAATACCGTCCGACTACGTTACCGCCATTGAAAAATGGTACGTAGACTTTACCGATTGGATGCTCACAAGCGAATGCGGTGTTGAGGAGGACACTCAGCACAACAATCACGGTACCTGGTATGACGTACAGATACTTGCCGCCGCGGTATTCACAGGTCGCCGCTTTTTGGCAAAGAAGATAGCCACTACCGCTTATCAGAGACGCTTTCAGAGCCAGATCGAAAAAACGGGCGCGCAGCCCTTTGAGCTTGAAAGAACGCAGGGCCTTTCCTACTCTATTATGAATCACTACGCCCATATAAATATCGCGCTTATTGCGGAAAAAGCGGGTTTTAAGCGTTTTTGGGATACCGACACCGAGGCGGGCGATGCCCTTATAAAGCTTTCTTCCGATTATCTCTACCCTTACGTAAAAAATCCCGCGTCCTTCCCGTATCAGCAGATACACAAGGTCGAAAATCTGCATCTGTCCGCTTTTGCCTACTACGTTCTCGCAGAGAGATTCCCGGATTCGCACTGCAAAGAGCGATATATTGAGCTGACAGCACCGGAAATGCTTACCAACGTCATTCCGGCAAAATAATTCAAAAAAGCACTTATGTCTGCGGTTCTTCAGCCGCTTTCATAAGTGCTTTTATTTTTATAAATCGTTAGCTATTAAATCGCGCGTACTGTAATTTCTTTACAGCGGCAGCCTTCCGCTTTCCAGATCATAAATTACACGCGCCAAAGCGTGTTCTTCGTTACTTACCGTTACGCAGTCAGCTGCTTCAAGCGCTTCCCTTGACGCGTTTGAAACGGCAATTCCAAGCCCTGCCGCCTTAAACATTCCGACATCGTTATTATAATCACCGACAGCAACTGTTTTACTGACGTCTATCTTTAAATACTCGGCAAGCTTTGTAAGCGCAAGCCCTTTGTTGACGCCTTTCGGCAATATCTCATAAAGCCGTCTCTCCGATCGGATAAAATCAAATTTTTCCGAAAGAGGGTGGCTTTTAAGCGTTCTTTCGATTCCGAGTATTTCTTCATTGGTCTCCGCGCAGAAAATAATCTTTGCCATCGGTATATCGAACTCTCTGTAATCACAGGTAAGGTCAGGCACTCCGGTAACTTTTCTGAAATACTCCGTCGTTTCGTTTTCCTTGGCAAAATATGTGTTTTCAAAGCCGCAAAGCTGAATGCCAACGTCTGAGAAGCGTTCATCAACGCTCTCCACCAGCTCTAAAACGTCGGAAGATATACCGCACGTCCAGATATACTTATTCGTCTCTCCGTCGTACACTCCGCCGCCGTTATTACAGCCAAACGGAACGTTAGGTTTTACCGCGCGGTAAGCGTC
>JAZRDX010000081.1:0-4820 GCA_045660565.1 Eubacteriales bacterium | reverse complement strand
GGCGCAAATGGCGGAAAGATATGCTTTGGCGCAGGAAATCATGAATTCCGTAAGCCGAGATAATTTTGCCGCGTTTGAGTCGGAAATGGAGAAATTCAACGACGCCTCCGACAGTGCAGAACAGAACCCCGACGGCTCTTACACTGTTGAACGCGCTACATTCACCTACAACTGCACGCTCCGCGAAAGAGACTGGATAGACGAGCCGTACGCCAAATAAAGCAAAAGCCGTACCCAAATAAAGTAAAATATAATATAAAACGGATATCTTCCTATTTTTTGGGGGATATCCGTTTTCAATCTGAATCAAAAATTTTTCTTTTCGGTATTGATATTTTATTTATTTTGACAAATTTTTGTTTATTTAAAAGCTTTTCTTGACAAATATATTTATTTGTGATATAATAGCAAAAAGCACTTTTTTTAAAAAAGAAAGGCGCTTTATTTTAAAACGCCTTACGAAAGCTGTCAAGCAGCTTACATAGGCAAACTAAGAACGTTAATAATAAAATATGTATAAATGACACGGAGGGAAACAAAATGGCTTATTTTTATCCAGAAGCATCGCATACTTTCAGTGAATATCTGCTCGTTCCGGGCTACACCTCGGAGACCTGTATTCCCGCAAACGTAACTCTTAAAACACCGCTCGTCAAATTTAAGAAGGGCGAGAAATCGGCTATCACGCTCAATATACCTATGGTATCCGCTATCATGCAGTCGGTTTCCGACTCCGGAATGGCAATAGCTCTTGCAAAAGAGGGCGGTATGTCCTTTATTTACGGCTCCCAGTCCATCGAAAACGAGGCGGCTATGGTCGCTAAGGTTAAGGGCTACAAGGCAGGCTTCGTAGTAAGCGACTCCAACCTTCCTCCGGAAAGCACTCTCGGAGACGTTCTCCGTCTTAAAGAGCAGAGCGGACACTCCACCATCGCTATAACCGCTGACGGAAGCGCAAACGGAAAGCTCGTCGGTATAGTTACCAGCCGCGACTACCGCATAACCCGTATGACCGAGGACACCCCTGTTTCCTCCTTCATGACTCCCAGAGAAAAGCTTGTTGTAGCTAACGATAACATTACCCTTTCGGAAGCTCACGACATAATTTGGGACCACAAGCTCAACACCCTTCCGATAGTTGACAAAAACGACAACCTTCTTTACCTCGTTTTCAGAAAAGACTACGCACAGCACGAGGAGCAGCCGCTTGAGCTTCTCGATACTCACAACCGCTTTATGGTTGGAGCAGGAATCAACACTCTCGACTACGAAAAGAGAGTACCCGCACTCGTTGAAGCAGGCGCAGACGTTCTTTGTATAGACTCCTCCGAGGGTTACTCTATATGGCAGAAAAAGACACTTGACTTCATTCGCGCAAAATACGGCGACAAGGTCAAGGTTGGAGCTGGCAACGTTGTTGACCGCGACGGCTTCCTCTTCCTTGCCGAGGCAGGTGCAGACTTTATAAAGGTCGGTATCGGCGGAGGCTCTATCTGCATCACCCGTGAGCAGAAGGGTATAGGCCGCGGACAGGCAACCGCTCTTATCGAGGTTGCGGCGGCAAGAGACGAATACTTCGAAAAGACCGGAGTTTATATTCCGATTTGCTCCGACGGAGGTATCGTTCACGACTACCACATGACTCTCGCTCTCGCAATGGGTGCCGACTTCCTTATGCTCGGAAGATACTTCGCTCGCTTTGACGAAAGCCCGACACCGAAGCTCAACATCAACGGAACCTACGTAAAAGAGTACTGGGGCGAAGGCTCTAACAGAGCAAGAAACTGGCAGCGCTACGACCTCGGCGGAAAGTCCAAGCTTTCCTTTGAGGAGGGCGTTGACTCCTACGTTACCTACGCAGGTCCGCTTAAGGACAACGTAAACAAGAGCCTTTACAAGGTAAAGTCCACCATGTGTAACTGCGGAGTAACCTCCATTCCCGAGCTTCAGAAGAACGCAAAGATCACCCTCGTTTCCGCAACGAGTATAGTTGAGGGCGGTTACCACGACGTTATGCTCAGAACCACCAACAACAATATGTCCTAACCAATATAAGTATGCCCCTCTGCACGCTTAACGCGGCGGCGGGGCTTCTTAAACTAAGATTTTTCGGTTTTCACGTTATCGGCAGGTGCGTTTTTACAAAGCACCCATTCAGGTTAAAAATATTTCAAAATTACACAGTTGCCGTCGGCAACGGAATGGAATCAGTATGAAAGTTAATTTCAAGAAATTAAACGAAAAAGCATTAGCCCCTAAATACGGCTCTGAATTTTCCGCCGGCGCAGACCTTTATTCCTGCGACGGAGATATAAAAATCGCTCCCGGTGAAACAAAGCTTATACATACCGGTATCGCGGTTGAAATCCCCGAGGGGCTGGTCGGTCTTATATACGCCAGAAGCGGACTTGCCACCAAAAAGGGACTTGCACCTGCAAACAAGGTAGGAGTTATAGACAGCGACTACCGCGGAGAGGTTATGGTCGCACTCCACAACCACAGCTCCGAGATACAGACCGTTTCGGCAGGAGACAGAATTGCTCAGATGGTTATCGCGCCGTTTATCAAGGCGGAGTACAGCGAAGCCAGTGAGCTTTCCGACACGGTTCGCGGCGAGGGTGGCTTCGGCTCTACGGGAACCAAATAAAACGTAGACGCAGAGCAAAAAACCGATACACCTCACGCACTCGGACTGCGTTTGCCCCACTCTGTTTTAAGCGGCAAACAGCATTTAAAACCTTTTTCGCAGCACACATTTCCAAAAAAGGAATATATTTTATGATAAAGCTTATAGCCTCCGATCTCGACGGAACGCTTCTTAACCGTAGGGAAAACGAGATTTCGGAAGAAACCAAAACAGCCGTTATGTCCGTTTTTTCCTCGGCAAGGGATTTTGCGGTCATTTCCGGCAGAGATATACTCAGCCTAAAAAAGATTTTCAGCTTTGCGGGAAATAACCCATACTATATCGGCTGTAACGGCTCCGTCTGCGTAAAGGACGGAAAGGTACTGTACAGCCGTCCCGTTCCCGACGGAGCGGTTATAAAGGCTCTCTCCTACGCTAAAACACACGGCAAAAACGTTGTTTTCTGCGCCGCGGACACCGTATACGTATGCGGAATGGACTGCTTTAAAAGATACGTTTCCTCGCTCTACGGAGATGCGGATACCGTAGTGGTTAACACCACCCCGGATATTAAAAAACCGATATACAAAATCTCGTTTTTTACGCCTAAGGGTGAGCCAAAACCCGATTTTTCCGATTTTGGAGTAAGGCTTTCCTACGACAAAAACGGCTGGACGGAATTTGTAAACCGTTTTGCCAACAAGGGCGGCGCGTTAACCGCGCTTCAGAGCAGGACGGGTGCGCTTAAATCAAACACTGCCTCCCTCGGAGACAGTAGAGACGACTGCGATATGTTCGCTTATTCAGCTCTCGCCTTTGCCTTCGGAGAGGAAGCGAAAAACGCCTTTCCCGATGCGATAAGCGTAAAAAGCTTTACCGAGGCTTACGAAATAATCAAGGAAAAGAAGTAATACAATGGCAAAGAAAAATATTGATCTTATATCTATTGACGCAAGAGACCTCAACACCGGCCGTATGATGGAAAAGACCGAGCCGTGTGAGCTTACGGGCGACCATTATTTAACGGTTCCCGATAACTACTACGCCGACATTTACATAGACGGCTGTTTAGTAAAAAAGCTTAAGCCCTGCGTTAAGAAAAACATTAAGAAAATGATAGGCACAGAGCATATCGGTAAAATGATAAGCGTTCTGTACGTTAACCGCCGTCCGCTTAACGATATGTCTTGGGGAATAGGAAATCTCCCGATACACTACAAAAACTTCGGAGACGTCTGCATCAAGGTTGGTGCAAACGGCTTTTTCAAGGCGGAAATAACCGACAACGAGGCGTTTTACGCGTCATTTGAAAGAGAGTTCGGAAACTTAAACCTCACAGAAACGTCAAGCGTCATAACCGCAGGCTTTCGCGATATGGCGTCAAAAATACTGCTCGACATATTTAACGAAGCTATCCAGCCGATATTCGACACGGACTTTTTAATAACCGAGGTCGAGATACGTCTTAACAAGCAGCTTTGCGGCATCCCCTGCCCCGCTCTGCACGGGGTAACGTTTAAAAGCATCTCGGTTTCAAGCATCTGCGTATGCGAGGAGGACGTAAGAGAGTTCAGAGAAAGGTTTTCAGCACCCAAAGCCGCCAAAACGCGTTAATAACGGTTATCAGTCATAATAAAATCATACTCAAAACCAAAAGGCTAAACAGCAAAAACACTGTTTAGCCTTTCTTTTTCCGGCATAACCCTAAAGGATACCGGCTACGCACAAACCACACTGCCTGCCATACAACAAGTCCTTGCTGCCCGACGGTCGGGGGCTTCAACATAAGCCTCCCTTGTGTAAAGGGAGGTGGCATTTTCGGAGGAAAATGTCGGAGGGATTGTAAAAACAAAAAATCAGTGCTACACAATCCCTCAGTCAGCTTAGCTTGAACCCCAAAAACTCACCTTGTTCGTTTTCGGGAACCCAGCGCTGACAGCTCCCTTTACACAAGGGAGCCTTTTATACATACCCTACGCTCGCCCTTTATTTGCTCAACCTCATCAGCATTAGCCTCTTGGGAACCTCTCTCCTCACGCGTACTTTCCGTTTCTTTTAATAAAAATCCCCCCGTATAACGGGGGGTATTTCAGTTTCGGGCATAGCCCTAAACGTTACTGGCTACGCACAAGTGCGTTTTGAATTGGCCTGCCAGCCATGCAAAGGACAACAAGCCACCCGTCAACGGGTTACT
>JAZRDX010000080.1:0-16258 GCA_045660565.1 Eubacteriales bacterium | reverse complement strand
ACGGGTGGCTTGTTGTCCTTTGCATGGCTGGCAGGCCAATTCAAAACGCACTTGTGCGTTGCCAGTATCCTTTAGAGCTATGCCCGAAACTGAAATCCCCCCGCTATACGGGGGGATTCGGAAAGTATGAGTTTAGAGATGCCGCGCACAGTTACTATCTGCTACGTCGGGGTTCACTTATTTAACCACTTGTCGGTAAGTATCTTGATGTAGAGACCGCCCTGAACGGTGCGGTGCTGGAAGCCTACCACTCTACCGCTTACCGTGTCGTACCAGTCTGTCATAGGTACACGGGAGTATGATTCGTTATAAGCCTTCCAAAGGGGAGCAACGTAATCCATAAATACCTTTTTAGAGGATGCCATAGAAGCAGTCCATACCAGCCAGTCGGATTTTGTGTAATCGGAACGGCTGTCAAGCGGCATACCGTACTTGTTGAAGTGAGAGAAGTTGCTCTTTATCTCGGTGTCCATGAATTTCTTTGTGAAAATCTTTGTTCCCCAGATCTTGTCCCATACCATGTTGTACTTCATTGAGAAGGTGTCCGGCTGGTCAAACGCAAGTCTGCCGGAGCCGTCGGAGTTAAGCGCGGTGCTCATCCATGTGCGCGCCATCTTACGTGCCTTGCGCATATATTTTGCCGCTTCCTGTGCCTCTCCCATCATATCGAGGATTATAGAAAGTCCGGCAATACCCATAACGGCTTTCAGCGAAAGGTTGCAGTTGTGCGCGAGGTGTCCCGCAAAGTCGTCGGTGCAGAGCTGATTTTCGGGATCGGTTCCGTACTTAAGAAGATACTTACACCAGCCCTTGAGAACGTCTATATGCGCGGCGGCAAAGTCGGCGCTTCCCGTTGCAAGAGCAACGTTTGCTTCCATTATAAGCATGTTTCCGCATTCCTCGACCGGCATCTGGAATTGGTGCAGCAGAGAGGTTTCTCCCTTTTCGTTTATCTTTCTCTTGCCGTAAACCTGACCGTTAAGGATAGGATACTGGCCTACGTCGTGGGGAGCAAAGTCGTATTTCAGCTTCTTTTTCCACTCGTCGGTTTCGTTATAACGGTATACGGGGCGCATCATTCCCTTTACAAGCTCGGGAGCGTAAAGAAGGAAGAGCGGTATCGAGGGGTAGCTTACGTCAACGGTAGCCGCACAGCCGTTAGAGAAGCATTCCTTGGATATGTAGAGGATTTCACCGTTTTCGTCAAGGACAAGCTTGTGCGCGGCGATTACCTGACGGTACGCGAGCAAGAGAAGCTCGGCGTACTTTTCTCCGCCCGCCGCATCCGCATCGGCATAAAGCTTGTCGGAAAACTCCTTGCATTTAGGCATAAGAGCGTCGTACTCTTTTGCCGCCTCGCAGATAGCTTCCTCAATCGTCTGACCGTCCTTGTTCCAGTAGCTCTTAAGGTGAGCGCCGAAATATTCAATGGACTCTATATCGTCGTAAGCAAAGAGGAAAAGACGGTTTTCCTTCTCGCTAAGAGGGGCGCTTACGGTAACGCAGCTTAGGTTTCTTTCCTTTGCCGTTCCAAGGGTAACGTTTTCGCCCTTAGCGCAGAGGTAGAAGTAACCCCAGTCTATTCTGTGGTCGTCTCCGCTTCTGTTAAGAGGCTTCTGAACGGTGTTGCCCATCTTCATTCCCTTAACGCACGCGCAAGGAGAAACCTCGACGGCTTCAACGGGAGACTGTCCCGCTCTGTCAAGACAAAGCTCCTCGCTTGCCTTTACGTGTACCTTTACGCTGTGCGCGTTTCCGTCAATAGACTCGTAGGAAACGGACATATAGGAAACAGGTCTTGTAAGCAGACGGTAGTCCCCGAGAATAACGGGAGTGGTGAACTTAGCGGTAAGACGAATGCCCGCGGCTTCGAAAACAGCGGTGGTGGAAAGCGCGTCGATGTCAAGGGAAACCTGTGTCATTTTGTGAATGTTTCTGCTGTAACCGAGGAAGGAATATACCTTTCCGTCAATTTCAGCTGTTCCGAGAATAAAGTTGCTCTTTCCTGTCCAGTGAACGGTGTTGGTTACGTTCAGCGTCTCGTCGGGAGACCATACCGAGAAAAAGGGATCTACCGTAATAAGCGGTACAGATGGGGCTCTCATTTTCATAGTGTGTCCTCAGCTTTCGTTATTTTTATTAAATTTACATTGGGTTCTGTACATATTATATCAAATTATATACACTTGTAAATGATATTTCTTGTAAATAAATTGACATTTTCTCCACGGAGATTTTGGTGCGTTGGGAAGGAAATTTAAACGGCACAGTGTCTTTTGTGTTATGCCGTTTCTTTCGCTGTCTCGCTTTCCGAGGCAGGGTTAATCTTCTTTAACCATTTGCCGCTACGCAGTCGGAATATGCACCAGATGCTTTTTATGATATGCTCGATTTTAATCATAATGTAAATCCAGAAAGCCGACCAGTGCAGTACAAGTCCCGCAAGCGCGCCGAGCGGTATTGACGCAACCCAGAGGAAAAGAATGTCTCCTACCATTAAAAATCTTGTGTCGCCGCCCGCGCGAAGAACACCTTTTGTTAAAATTGAGCTCATACACTGGAACACGACGATTATTATTATAGCGTCCATAAGGTCGCCGGCGATAGCCTTTGCCTCGGCGGAAATGTCGTAGAAGTTAATAATCGGAGTGCGTAAAACAGCGATAACCGCGGCGGCTAAAAGCCCTATAAGCAGTCCCATAAGCAGGAAGGTGTAGCCCTCGGTCTGCGCTTGCTCGTAATCTCCGCGTCCCATTGTGTGTCCCGTAATTATTCCGCTTGCGTTTGATACGCCCTGGGTTAAAACGGAGCTTAGCTGCTGAACTATTGTGGTAACCGCGTTTGCCGCTACGAACTCCTTGCCTATTCTACCCATAATCATTCCGACAGCATTCATTCCGAGAGCAAGGAGGGAGTCGCTGATAAGAACGGGAAGGCTTATGCGGAAATATTCCCTGACGAGGTCGCGAGCTCTCATAAAGATGTGCTTTAAGCGGTATTTTATCCGTTTGTCTATAAAGAAGAAGTAACCGCAGATAAAGAGAAGCTCAAATACACGTGAGATAAGCGTTCCGACAGCCGCTCCGGCAATCTCCATACGGGGAGCGCCGAGCTTACCGAAGATAAATACCCAGTTCGAAAATACGTTTACAAAGAAAGCAATTACCGAGCAGGCAAGAGGTATTTTTACCTGACCGACAGTTCTGAGAACTATGGTACAGGTAAGCGAAAGCCCAAGACAGCAGTAGGTGGGGATAAGCCAGCGCAGATACAGTACTCCGTAATTAATAATTTCTGCGTCGTTAGTGTATATCCGCATAATAAGGGACGGAGCGATTATCGTTGCGACGGTGAAAACGGCGGAAAAGGCGAGGCAGAACCTTAGCATTATGGTTATCGCCTTTTTCAGCGAGTTCTCGTCCCTCATTCCCCAGTATCTTGACGTGAGAACCGACGCTCCCATTCCGATGCCCATACAGCATATCATAAATAAATTAATAAACTGACCTGCAAGAGAGGAAGCTGAAAGCTGCGCGTCTCCCATTTTTCCCAGCATAATGGTGTCCATAAGGTTAATACCGACCGTTATAAGCTGCTGAAGCGAAACCGGAACGGCTATCTTGAACATTTCCTTATAAAGCTTCTTGCTTCCTAAATATTTTTTAAAACTGACTGTGTTCATTTTTTATTCCTATGTGATTTTGTTCTTGAAATTTTATATGATTTTCTTCTGACAAATTCTTTTTCTTGTGATTTTACGAAAATACGGCTTAGCTACAGCTTTTCCTTGAATTCGCTCGGAGAAACACCGTTTTTCTCCTTGAATATTCTTAAAAAATTTGCGTACGACGTAAAGCCGCATTCAAAGCAGATTTCCTCAAATTTAAGATCGGTGTAACCAAGAAGCTCCTTTGCGTAGCTTAGCTTAAGATTGTTAAGGTATTTCGAATATGTTTCTCCCATTTCTTTGCGGAAAACAACGCTGTAATGGCTCGGGTTGTAATGTGCTATTTTTGCCACCTCGGAAAGAGAAGGGTTTTCTCTGAAATGAGAGTGTATGTATTCAAGGGAACGGCGGAATGGGGTAAGCTTTGCCTTTTCGGTCGAATGAGCCTCGTAGCTTATATCCGCCGCTTCAAAAAGCTTAATAAACAGTGCCTTTAAAAGTGTTTTTATGTACCTTCTGTTCGGTGCTTCCTTGCTTGCCTCATTAAGACAGAGAAGTGATATGCCCTCTAAGGTGTGAAAATCGGTTGGATTTATTTCAACGCAGAACCCCTTAAGAGGGGAGGAGAGGGCAGAGAGAATGTCCTCGCTGAGCAGACATTCGTCGAAGGAAAGATTAATAAGCCTCAGGTTGTTCTTCGGTATGACGCTGTGGCAGTCGATAAGCCGTATTATCGATACCGTACCTCTTTGTAACGGGAAACGCTTTCCGTTAAAAATCTGTTCGCCCTCACCGGTCGTTATAAGCTCCATTTCTATGTAGTTGTGCCAGTGAAGCTCGGATTTGGAGTTTACCGATCTGTGCGAGACGGAAAAGCCTGATTTCATATCCGGCTGCGTTTCCGAAAGATATTTAACTATATTGTTTTTACTCAAAACGTCGGCTCCTCTTTACGTGAATTTGCGCATATTTAAATAAGGAAAATATATAATCGGTTAACTTTGCGCAAATTATATTATATCAAATTTATTTTGAATGTCAATAAAAAACTAAAAAAACTATGACAAGACACAAAAAATTTACTATATTTTTAAAGTAAAACGTGTTATAATAAAGCTGACGTAAAAAATACGTGATAACCGTAGCCGTTAAAGGCGGTAAGGAGGAAATTATAATGAATCTTAACGGAAAGTGGAAGCTTTATTACTATCCCTGCTACGAAAAGGAAATCAAGTCGGTAGAGGAGCTTAAAAATAGCGAGCTTAAGCCGATACCCGCGACAGTTCCCGGAAACGTAGAGCTTGATCTCTCGCGTGCGGGGATTCTGCCCGAGGACCTTTTTAAAGGAATGAATATTCTTGAGGCTGAAAAGTACGAAAGCTACGAATGGTGGTACGAAAAGGAATTTACGGCAGAGGAAAAGCCGGGAAAGGACGAAAAGGCGGTCCTTCATTTTGGCGCAGTCGACTGCTTTGCGGATTACTTCCTTAACGGCGTAAAGATAGGCGACAGCCATAATATGTTCATTGAAAACGAGTTTGACGTAACGGATTACCTTAAGTACGGCGAGAAAAACGTTCTCCACGTACATATTTATTCCGCTGTTGTCAAGTCAGCGGAATATAAGGTAGAGCCTGATACTCTTGCCTATACTTGGGCGCCAACAAAAGAGTCGGTAAACGTAAGAAAAGCGCCTCATTCCTACGGCTGGGATATAATGCCGAGAGCGGTAAGCGCCGGTATATGGAGAGATGTCGAGCTTAAGATCGAAAGTGTTTATAAGTTTAAGTATCTCTATTTCACAACGAGAAACTGCAATAAAAACAATGCCGAGCTTTTTCTTCTTTTTGACAGCACCGTTCCAAAGCATCTTATAGCAAGAAAGCTTAAATGCCACGTTACCCTTAAATGCGGAGACAGCGTGATAGACGGAATATATCCTGCGACGAACGCATCCCGTGTTCGTATAAACGTTCCGAACCCGAAGCTCTGGTGGCCGAAACCCTACGGAGATGCAAACGTGTACGAGGCGCATGTCGAGCTTACAGATGCCGACGGAAACGTAATTACAACGGGGGATACGACGCTCGGTATCAGAAAGGTCGAGCTCAGACACAGCGATATTGTTGAAAATGACGGCTGCTTTGAATTCCGTGTGAACGGAACCCGTATAATGGCGTCGGGAACAAACTGGGTTCCTATGGACGCGTATCACAGCCGCGATAAGGAGCGTTACGCACGTGCGCTTGATATGGCAAACGACCTCGGCTGTAACATAATCCGCTGCTGGGGCGGTAACGTTTACGAGGATCACGAGTTTTTCGACTATTGTGATACTCACGGTATTATGGTATGGCAGGATTTCGGAATGGCTTGTCATTACTATCCGCAGACCGAGGGCTTCTTTAAGCTTATAGAGGAGGAGGCTGTTTCGGTTATTGAAAAGCTCCGTAACCACCCGAGTATTGTCCTTTGGTCGGGAGATAATGAGATAGACAGTATGCTTGCCGGATCGGAAAACGTATGCCCCGATATTAACAGAATTACAAGAGAAATTTTACCGAGAATTGTGGGAAGGCTTGATCCTTACCGCCCGTATATCGCATCGTCGCCTTACATTTCCGCAAAGGCGTTTTACAGCGGAGGGAACGGACAGAGAAGTAAGATATACCCCGAGGATCACCTCTGGGGACCGAGAGACTATTTCAAGAGTGCTTTCTATCAGGACTCGAGAGCGTACTTTGTAAGTGAAACGGGCTACCACGGATGCCCCTCAAAGGCTTCTATTGAAAAGTTTATCGATGCCGATAAGGTATGGCCGTATCAGAACAACGAGCAGTGGAATCTCCATTCCTCCGATCAGAATAACAGAGACTACAGAACAATGCTTATGCATAAGCAGGTAAAGCAGCTGTTCGGCGAGGTTCCGACCGATATGGAGGATTATATAACCGCGTCTCAGCTTTCCCAGGCGGAGGCAAAGAAGTATTTCGTTGAAAAGATGAGATGTCAGATGTCGCGCAACGGCGGCGTTATATGGTGGAATCTTATCGACGGTTGGCCGCAGATGTCGGACGCTATCGTTGACTACTACTACGACAAAAAGCTTGCGTATAACTACATTAAGCGCAGTCAGCTTCCGTTTATGATAATGATGGACGAGCTTGACAACGACAGCTGGGGACAGAAGGCGGTATGCTGTAACAGCACCCTTTCTCCCGTTAGCGGAAGCTACCGTGTCTACGATATAGATACCGACGAAACGCTTGCCGAGGGCGACTTCTGTGCGGCGGAGAATGCGAATACAGCGCTTAAAAAGATACCCGCGATGTACTCCGATAAGCGTATGCTTATTATAGAGTGGACGGTTGACGGAAAGACATCGTTCAATACCTATCTCTGCGGCTCTCCCGCGATTGACTTTGCAAAATATAAGGTATGGCTTAAAAAGATAGCGGCTCTTGAAGAAAAGTATATGAACTAAATCAATATAAACCAAAAGAGTGAACAAATTGCGTTTTGTTCACTCTTTTTTCTGTGATTTTAAAAGAATATAAATTATGGTATTGTGATATTTATTTTTGGAATACTATGTTGGTTTTCAAATCTTTCGGTAAGGGCTGAAGTCATGCGTCGGTAAATCACGTCAGAGCCGTGTATGGAATCCGCAACTTGTTGCGGTATGGAATCAAGCCGCAGGAAATGCACCTATGGTGATGCCATACACGCTAACGCGTGATTACATACCAAGCCTGCGGCTTGGATAAAAAAAGACAAGCCGAAGCTTGTCTTTTTTTGGGGTGGGTAATGGGATTCGAACCCACGGCCTCCAGGGCCACAACCTGGCGCTCTAACCAGCTGAGCTATACTCACCGTATGGCGTACCTTGGGGGATTCGAACCCTCGACCTACTGCTTAGAAGGCAGTTGCTCTATCCTGCTGAGCTAAAGGTACACATCAGTAACGCAAATAATTATAGCACATCTTTTTTCGTTTGTCAATAGCTTTCCTGAAAATTCCTCAAAAAAATAAAATTTTCATTTCGCAGTAAACATTTTATTTACAATTAACGTCAGTTACCCACTTTACATTTCTTTCTTTTTGTGTTATAATAAAAAATAAAATAGAAAATATATTATTATTTATGTTTTAAGAACAGTTTAAGAAAGGTTTTTGAGTTAAACATGGCACCGTACACAGAACACGTAAAGTTTACAGAATGTCCGATGATACCGCTTCGCGGAGCAGTTGCTTTTCCCGGAATACCGATAAGCCTTGAGCTTGAAAGAAAAATGTCGGTAAGCGCTTTCGAGGAAGCCGAAAGAAGCGGAGGCTTTGTATTCTTACTTACACAGAAAAATCCCATTGAGCCTTCTCCTAAGGCAGACGGCTTTTACAGTATAGGAACCGTTTGCAAAATCAGACAGTTCGTAAAGCTTTCAAACGGAAACGTCCGTATTATCGCAGAGGGTGAAACGAGAGGAGAGGCTTTAGCGCTCTTTGAGCCGAGAATGAGAGGCGGAGCGTGGAGAGCAAGCGTTGCTCCGAGAATTACCGTCGGAACGGATGACGCGGGAGCAAAAGCCGCTATGAACGAGGCAAAGGACGCTCTTGCGCAGTATGCCGAAAGCATTCCCGAAATCGCAAACGATCTCCTTGTCGAAGCGGACAGCATTACCGACTGCGGAGTCTTTGCCGATTTTGTCGCGGCAAATCTTTTCGGCTCCATTCACGATAAAATGAGAATACTGAAGGAAACCGACGCATTCGACAGACTTATCGAGCTTTCATGTATTCTTTCCGAGCAGGCGGAGCTTGCGGGACTTCAGAGAGAAATCCATAAAAAGGTAAAAAAGCGCGTCGACAGAAATCAGAAGGAATATTATATATCCGAGCAGATAAAGGTCTTAAAATCCGAGCTTGGTGAGGACGCAGATGATAGCGAGATAGATAAATATAAGGAGCTTATCTCGAAGTCCGATATGCCCGAGAACGCAAAGGAAAAGCTTTTAAAGGAAGCGTCTAAGCTTTCGAGAATGCCGTTTAACTCTGCGGAATACGGGGTAATATGTAATTACATCGACGTTTGTCTTGAGCTTCCGTGGGCGGTAAAGACGGAGGACGTAAGCGATATAGCTCTCGCGAGAGAGATTCTTGACAGAGATCACGACGGACTTGAAAAGGTTAAGGAGCGTATTCTTGAATATCTCGCGGTAAGAAAGCTCGCGCCCGACGTTAAAAATCAGATACTTTGTCTTGTAGGACCTCCCGGAACGGGTAAAACCTCTATCGTCAGGTCGATAGCCGAGGCTATGAGCAGAAATTACGTAAGGGTTTCGCTGGGTGGAGTAAGAGACGAGGCTGATATAAGAGGACACAGAAAAACCTATATCGCATCTATGCCCGGAAGAATTATCGACGGAATTAAAAGAGCAAAGAGTAAAAATCCCGTTATGCTTCTTGACGAGATAGACAAGCTTACGAAGGACAGCCACGGCGATCCCGCGTCTGCGCTTATGGAGGTGCTTGACGCCGAACAGAATAAGGAGTTCCGCGATCACTTCGTTGAGCTTGCATTCGACCTTTCCGACGTTATGTTTATAGCGACGGCAAATACGCTTGATACAATACCGGCACCCCTTCTTGACCGTATGGAGGTTATAGAGCTTAAGAGCTATTCGCTTAATGAAAAGCTTTCGATAGCAAAAAAATATCTTGTTCCGAAGCAGAGCAAACGCCACGGACTTACCGCAAAAACGTTTAAAATTTCCGACGCGGCGTTAAAAGAGCTTATCGAGTGCTATACGAGAGAAGCGGGGGTACGTAAGCTTGAGCGCGAAATTGCGTCTCTTTGCAGAAAGGTCGGAATGAAGCTTATCGAGGACGAAAGCGTAAAATCGGTTAGCGTAACAGTTAAAAATCTTTCCGAATTTATCGGCGGAAGAAAGATTATTCCCGAAACGGTTTCCGAGAAAAACGAGGTTGGAGTTGTTAACGGACTTGCATATACCGAGCTTGGAGGCACGCTGCTTAAGGTTGAAACGGCGGTGCTTAACGGAAGCGGAAAGATTGAGCTTACAGGTTCTCTCGGAGACGTTATGAAGGAGTCGGCAAGGGCGGCGGTAACCTACATAAGGGCAAACGCGGAGCGGCTTGGAATAGACGCGGACTTTTACAGCAAAAAGGACCTTCATATCCATTTCCCCGAGGGAGCGGTTCCGAAGGACGGACCGAGCGCGGGTGTAACGATGGTTACGGCGCTTGTCAGTGAGCTTTCGGGAAAGCCTGTTCGCAGCAGTGTCGCTATGACGGGCGAGGTTACGCTTAAAGGAAAGGTGCTTCCCATAGGCGGACTTAAGGAGAAGACTATGGCAGCGTATAAATCGGGAGTTAAAACGGTTCTTATACCGAAGGATAACGAAAAGGACCTTGATGAGATAGATAAAACGGTAAGGGAAAGCCTTAAGTTTATTCCCTGTGAAACCGTTTCCGAGCTCTTAAACCACGCGGTTGTAGGCTGCTGAGCATTTGGCGGTCTCGCGTCTACGAAAAGTGTGTTTTCAGACACACTGCTTGAAAGGGAAATACAATGACGGTAAAAAACGCAGTACTTAAAATAACGGCGGGGCTTCCCACGCAGTTTCCGTATGACGGAAAGCCGCAGATAGCGCTTTCGGGACGGAGTAACGTCGGAAAAAGCTCGCTTATAAATACGCTTATCGGCAGAAAGTCGCTTGCCAGAGTAAGCTCGGAGCCGGGAAAGACAATAACGGTAAACTTTTATGAGGTAAACGGAGAGTTTTATCTTGTCGATATGCCGGGCTACGGATACGCAAAGAGGAGTCCGGAGGAAAAGAAGAAGTGGTCGGCGCTTACCGACGGTTATTATACAAAGGACGGCTCTCACGGAAAGCTTATGGCGGTAGCTCAGCTTATAGATTTAAAGGCGGGGGCAACGGAAAACGACCTTAATATGATGGAGTGGCTCAGTGAGTCGGGATACGATTGGTTTATAGTTGCAACAAAAGCGGATAAGCTTAATAAAACCGAAAGACAGAAGGCACTTAAAAAGCTTTCATCGCTTGTTGACGGAGTCGATATAATACCTTTTTCCTCGCTTAAGGGAGAGGGAAAGTCCGAGGTTCTCGGCAGAATAAGCGACGCGCTTAACGGATAAATCCGCTTTTGCGGAGCGACGTATTTAAAGTGCTTAATTAATTAACTTTAACGGAGAAAAATACAATGTCAGAATTTGTAATGGAAAGCTGCTCGGTAAATGCAGACGGAAATCTTACCGTAGCGGGTGTTGATACTACGGCTTTGGCAAGAGAGTACGGTACACCGCTTATGGTAATGGACGAAAACAAAATAAGAGAGATATGCAGAATTTATAAAAACGCGATGACCGAAAGCTTCGGAAAGGACGCGCTCCCTCTTTTTGCATCAAAGGCGCTTTCTTTTAAAGGAATATACAGAATTATAGCCGAGGAGGGACTCGGAAGCGACGCGGTTTCAAGCGGTGAGATATACACGGCAAGGGCGGCGGGCTTTGACCTTGGAAAAATGGTTTTTCACGGCAATAATAAGACCGATTTCGATATAAGATTCGCTATCGAAAACGGAATAGGAAGATTTGTCGTTGATAATTTTGAGGAGCTTGACGCTATAAGCAAAATAGCGGGAGAGCTTAACGTAAGACAGAAAATTCAGCTCAGAATTACCCCCGGAATAGATCCGCATACACATAAGGCTATTGCAACGGGAAAGATAGATTCAAAGTTCGGCAGCGCGATAGCCACGGGACAGGCTGAGGCGATAACCCGTGCGGCACTTAAGACGGAAAACGTTGAGCTTACCGGTTTTCACTGCCACATCGGCAGCCAGATCTTCGAGATAGAGCCATTTATCGCGGCGGCAGAAACGATGCTTAAGTATATCGCGGATATAAAGGAAAAAACCGGCTTTACCGCGAGCGAGCTTAACATAGGTGGCGGATTTGGCGTCAGATACGTAAAGGAGCATCCTTATTTCGACTACGCACAGGCGATAAAAACGCTTGCCGCTAAGATGAAGCTGCTTGCAAGGCAGTATAAAATAGAAATGCCGAGAATTATGATGGAGCCGGGACGCTCGCTCGTAGCTTCGGCAGGACTTACCCTTTACACGGTCGGCTCGGTAAAGGAGATTCCCGAATTTAAAAATTACGTTTCGGTTGACGGCGGTATGGCGGATAATCCGAGATACGCGCTTTATCAGTCGCAGTACGATATAAAAATAGCAAACAGAATGAATGAAAAAGCCGATTTTGTCTGCTCTGTTGCGGGTAGATGCTGTGAAAGCGGCGACCTGCTTGCGGAAAACGTAACCGTTCCAAAGCCGAAAAGGGGAGATACCCTCGCCGTTCTGGTAACGGGAGCGTATAACTACGCTATGGCGTCGCATTACAACAGACTTTGTAAGCCTATGGTAGTTATGATAAGGGACGGAAAGCCTTACGTTGCGGTAAAACGCGAAACGTTTGAGGACTTGGTTTCAAACGACATATAAAGCCGCGCGAAAGGATTTAAATGCAGTCCGTTAAAGTACGGGATAAAAAAAGACAGACGGTTGTAAAAGATGGAAAAGCTTAATTTTAACATAGAAACCTTCGAAGGGCCACTCGACCTGCTTCTTTCGCTTATAAAGAAGAACGAAATGAGCATCTTCGATATAAAAATCCATATCATTTTCGAGCAGTATATGGAGTATCTTCAGCTTATGGAGAGCCTTGATGTAGATATAGCCGGAGAGTTTATTACAATGGCGGCAGAGCTTATGCTGATTAAAAGCCAGATGCTTCTTCCGCGCTCCGAGGAGGAGGAATCCCCGGTTAAAAAGCTCCAGCTGGCGGTTATGGAATATGCCAAGGCAAAGCACGCGGCGGAATTTCTGCGCGACCAATGGGCGGGAAACACGGGAGTTGCATACCGCGAGCCGCAGGAACCGGAGGTCGGACTGCCGCTTCATTATGAGATAAAGGTTCTTGAACGCGCGTTCCGCAGAATGCTTGCGAGGAGCAGCATGATGAAGGAAATGCAGCGAAAGCCGGAGCAGACGCTGGAAAACCTTTTAAAGCATAAGGTAACTCCGATACCCGTCAAGGTTATAGCGGTAATGAGATACCTTTATCAGTACGGCGAGACGGAATTTGAAACCATACTTATGAATAACGAATCCCGTTCCGACCTTATAGCAACGTTTGCCGCAATTTTAGAGCTTGTAAAATTCCAAAGAGTATTTCTCGGCGGAGATTACGATAACCCGACGCTCCTTCTCAATATGTCTCATAACATAGAAAGCGACGAGAAGCAGAAAGCGGAAACATATTAAAAAGCGAGGATACAGCATTGGAAGAGAGATACGAACAGATAGAATTTAATTCGGACGGTAGTAACGAAACGACGGAAGAAAAAAACGCTGTAGCGGAGAAAAATACCGAAATGGCGGAGGAAATAATAGAAAGATCCGAGGAAAGTGTCTCTACGGAGACTTCTGAGGAAAGCATCTCTACGGAGACTTCTGAAGAAAGCACCGACGGAGAAAAGAAAAAATCAACTCGCCGACGTGCCGCAAAGGATAGCGGTGAGCAGTCGGACGGAAGCGAAGCCGCAATTGCACCCGAAAAAATGCCGAAGTCCGAGGCTATGCGCGTACTTGAGGCGATAATGTTCGCAAACGGAGATGAGGTTTACTACGACCAGTTTGCAAAGATAATAGGATATACGACAAAGGAAGCTATAAAAATAGTCGATGCCTACGCAAAGATGTACGATAGCGGAAGTATGCCGAGAGGGATACGCTTTGTAAAGTACGATAAATGCTGTCAGCTTACCACGGCTCCTGACCTTGGAGAGTACGTAACTCAGATGATAGGTATAAGAGGAGAGCCTCAGCTCAGTGCCGCGGCTATGGAGACGCTTGCCATAGTTGCGTATAACCAGCCTGTAACCAGAGCGTACATAGAGCAGGTAAGAAGGGTTGACAGTACAAGACCAATCGCTGTGCTTCTTGACAGAGAGCTTATTGAGGAAAAGGGACGCCTTGAGGTTATCGGCAGACCGAGACTTTTCGGTACTACCCAAAATTTCCTTAAAACCTTCGGGATAACGTCGCTTGAAGCGCTTCCGTCGCTTGACCTCTTTGCGGTAGAGGGCGGATAAGGAAAAGGGCTGGCTGAAAGCCGCTACAAACAGAGATTAACCGAGAGATTGGTCTCAGAAAAAAACAGAGAAAGGACGGTTTTATATGGGTTTTATAATCGCAGGCGGTGTAATCTTACTGCTTCTGCTTATTATTATGCTATTATGGGTAAAGCTGTCCCTTGTTTACGGAGACGACGGAGGACGCATAACCGTAAAAATTCTCTTTTTTAAAATTTCACTCATAGGAAAAAAAGATAAAAAGATTAAGAAAAGCGACTTTAAAACGAGAAAATTTAAACGCAGACGGAAAAAAGCGATTTTAAAGTATCAAAAGAAGCTTGCAAAAAGAAAAAAGAAAACGGATAAAAAGACCGAAGGAACATCAGCGGTAAAGAAAAAGACGTCTAAAAAAGAGATGATCGGAAAGATACTTGATATTTTCAGTGTCTTTTTAAAAAGATTCCCGAGATACCTGAGGGTTGACTGCGCAAGACTTGTGATCGGAGTCGGAGGAAGTGATGCGGCGAAGGTTGCGGTAAATTACGGTGCTGTCGTGCAGTCGGTACAGTATATCGCGACGCTGCTGAACGGCGTTACAAACTTTAAAGCAAGGAATGACGCGCGTATCTCGGTTTATCCCGATTTTGTAAATGAAAAATGGGCAGCGGATATAAGCATCGTGATGCGTCTCCGTATAATCCACATACTTAAGCTTGCGGTTATAGCTTTAAAGCAGTATTTAAAGCAGAAGCTCGGCGGAAAAAAGACAGTTAAAAAGGACAGAGCGGGCGAAAAACGCGCGGCATAAAAGCGTTGGCAGTTAACAGTTGAAATTTAATAATAAAAATAAAAATCAAGAAAATAAAACGAAAGAAGGGCGAAAAAATGGCAGACAACAGAATTAACGAAATCATAAGCACGTCGCTTGAAAAAATCAAGGAGCTTTCCGAAACGGGAACGGTTGTAGGCGAGCAGATCGAAACCAAATCGGGAACGGTTATAATTCCCGTATCAAAGGTCTCTCTCGGCTTTGCATCGGGTGGGGTTGACCTTGACTTCGCTAAAAAGACAGAGCCTAAGAACGAAAAGAGCAACGGCTCCTTTGGCGGAGGCGGCGGAACGGGACTTACCATAACTCCCGTAGGCTTCCTCGTGGTTAAACCTGACGGAGACGTAAGAATGCTTAACGTAACTGCTCCCGCGGTTATCCGTAACGACAGCACGATAGGAGCGATAGGCGATATACTTGAAAAGTCCCCCGACATCATTAAGAGACTTAAAGAGGTTTTCGCTAAGGATAAAACTCCCGCAGAGACCTATTTTGACGAAACCGAGGAATAAGATTTCCGAAAAAACACCGTTTCGGTTTGGAATACGTGCGTGATAACCGTTCTGTTTTGACAGACAAAGGTTCGATGCCGCGATTTAAACTGCGTAATAAATTAAAAGTAAACGTCATAGTATTTTGTAAATACTAAAAAAGGACGGACTTTGCCTTGAAGTTTCTTAAATCGGCTATTTTAATTATTACGGCAGTAGCGCTTATGCTTTGCTTTTTCGGAATTATTTTCGAAAAAGACGAAAAAAAGGACGATACTCCGGCGGGAGTTACCGATGCGTCTTTAAAGGACTATTCGGATTTTGCGGTTGGAACACCTGTTTTTACTCCGGATACGGTTTCAGTTTCGGCAAAAAGCGTAATTCTTTGTACAGATAGCGGAATGCTTCTTTACGAAAAGCAGGCTGACGTGCCGCTACCGATGGCGAGTATAACAAAGGTTATGACCGCTACCGTCGCTCTTGAAGCGCTCGGTGTTTTAAGCGGCGAGCAAACGGATAAGCTAAAGGAAGAGGTCGAGGTTAACGCAAAAGCGGTCGGTGTTGAGGGTAGCTCCGTTTATTTAAAGGCAGGGGAGCGGGTTAGCTATGAAATGCTCCTTTACAGCCTTATGCTTGAAAGCGCAAACGACGCGGCGACAGCTATTGCCTATGCTTTAATGGGCAGCGAGGAAGCCTTCGTAGCGGCAATGAATGAAAAAGCCGCGGCACTTTGTATGAGCACCACCGTTTTTAAAAATCCGCACGGCCTTTCCGCGGACGGTCATTATACAACGGCGCGAGACTATGCGCGGCTTATGGCTTACGCTATCGAAAACCCTGTTTTTTGTCAGATTATCGGTACTAAAAAGGCGGTTTACCCCTCGGCAGACGGAGAAATGACAAGGGTGCTTACCAACCATAACAGACTTCTCAGTACCTATAAAAATATGCTCGGCGGCAAAACGGGATTTACAAAGCTCAGCGGAAGAACGCTTGTTACCGCGGCGGAAAAGGACGGAACCCGTCTTATCTGCGTAACTATAAATGCCCCCGACGACTGGAATGACCATACGGCGCTTTTTGAAAAGGG
>JAZRDX010000079.1:0-18884 GCA_045660565.1 Eubacteriales bacterium | reverse complement strand
CACGCTTTTTGGCGTGTGTGAGGTCAGCAAAAGCCGTAAGGCGCTGACGAACATGAGGTGGTACCGCGAAATTTCGCCCTCTGTAAGATCCTATCGGGTCTTACAGAGGGTTTTTGTTTAAAAAAGTAAATTACAATTCGTTAAAAGCGAAGAAACGGAGATAAAAATGATTATTACAGAGCTTCTTGAAAGGAATGCAAGACTTCATCCTACGGACGTAAGCCTTGTGGAGATCAATCCTACCCAGCGTCCTGCCGACCATGTCACTTGGAAGGAATTCAGCCTTATAGAATCGGCGGCAAGCGAAAAGTACCGCAGAGAGATGACCTGGAAGGAATTTGATATAAAAGCAAATAAATTTGCAAATCTTCTTCTTTCAAGAGGGGTGAAAAAAGGAGATAAGGTCGCAATTCTCCTTATGAACTGCATTGAATGGCTTCCCGTTTATTTCGGAGTGCTTAAAGCGGGCGCGCTTGCGGTTCCCATGAATTACAGATATACCGCAGACGAAATTCAGTACTGCGCAGACCTTGCGGATGCGTCGGTGCTTGTTTTCGGCGCGGATTTTACCGACAGAGTAACTCAGGTTCTCGATAAGCTTACAGGTATAAATCACTACTTCTTCGTAGGTGATAACGTACCCGCTTTCGCGCACGGACTTGACGAGATGTCGTCCTACTGTTCTACCTGCCCCCCCGCAATAGAGCTTACCGAGGACGACGATGCGGCAATATACTTTTCATCGGGTACGACAGGATTTCCGAAGGCTATCCTGCACAGCCACCGTTCTCTTATAAATTCCTGCAGAACCGAGCAGAACCACCACGGGCAGACGAGAGACGACGTGTTCCTTTGCATCCCTCCGCTTTATCACACGGGAGCAAAGATGCATTGGTTTGGCTCGCTCATTTCGGGCGGTCGGGCGGTGCTTCTTCGCGGTGTTAAGCCGGAGTGGGTGCTTCGCGCCGCTTCCGAGGAGGGAGCTACAATAGTATGGCTTCTTGTGCCGTGGGTTCAGGATATACTTGACGCGATAGACAGCGGAGAGGTAAACCTTGACGATTACCGTCTTTCTCAGTGGAGACTTATGCATATAGGCGCGCAACCGGTACCGCCGAGTCTTATCCGCCGCTGGCTTAAGGTTTTCCCGAACCATCAGTACGACACTAACTACGGGCTTTCCGAGTCAATTGGCCCCGGCTGCGTACATCTCGGCGTCGAAAATACCGATAAGGTAGGCGCGATAGGTGTTGCGGGTTACCTCTGGGAGACCAAAATCGTCGGAGAAAACGGAAAAGAGGTCGAGGGCGAAGAGGTCGGAGAGCTTGCGGTTAAAGGCCCCGGTGTTATGAAATGCTACTACAAAAACCCGAAGGCAACCGACGAGATACTTAAGGACGGCTGGCTTTATACGGGAGATATGGCAAAGCGCGACAAGGACGGATTTATCTACCTCGTTGACCGCAAAAAGGACGTTATTATAACCGGCGGTGAAAACCTTTACCCGGTTCAGATAGAGGATTTCCTGCGTTCAAACGATAAGATAAAGGACGTAGCGGTTATAGGACTTCCCGACGAGCGTCTCGGAGAGATAGCGGCGGCAATAATCGAGCTTAAACCCGACGTTGAATGCACCGATGAAGAAATCGAGCGCTTCTGCGCTGATATGCCGAGATACAAGAGACCGAAAAAGATAATATTCGCGACGGTTCCGAGAAACCCCACGGGTAAGATCGAAAAGCCGAAGCTTCGCGAGATTTACTGCGGAAAAAGTCTTGTTGAGGCGCAGACGACCAGATAAAAGGGCTCTCCGCTTAGTTTGTTTGCCGCTTACGGCGGTGAATTTAATATAAAAGCTTTTTAGCTTGTACAGCCACAGGTGCCTGGCATCGGAATGGAGACTGAAATGAAGGTATTGATAATTTCCGACATACATTACGCTATGGAAACGGCAAAGAGTGCTATCGACGCAAACCGCGACGCGGAGTACGTGCTGTTTCTCGGAGACGGCCTTGATATTATGGAAAAGATTTCGCTTTTATATCCTACCGTCGGGTTTATAAGCGTTAAGGGGAACTGTGATTTCTGTTACCCTGAAATCCCACTTTCAAAGACGGTTACGCTCGGCGGAGTTAAAATATTTATGTGCCACGGGCATAAGTTTTCGATAAAGAGCGATTATTCCGCCGTTATTTCTGCGGCAAGCAAGGAAAACGCGGATATCGTGCTGTACGGACACACCCACAGACCGAGCAAGGGAGAGTGTATCTTTCCCGGCGGAAAGACGGCAGTCCTGTTTAATCCGGGAAGCCTTGGCGAACCGCGTGGCGGCAGTAAATATTCCTACGGAATACTTAATATTACCGAGCAGGACGGGAAACCGAGCTTTACGTTACGTCATATAAGCTTGTAGCTTGATGTAACTCATAAGGAAATCGGAACCGGCTTTGTGAAAATTCAGCAGAAAGGAGAGCCTTAAGTTGTTTTACTTATTAAACGGCGAGGGAGAAGTTACACCCGCAGAAAATTTCGAATTTAATAAAACGGCAGGGCTTTCCGTTGCTCTCGGTTGCTTTGACGGAGTACACGTAGGACATCAGTCCCTTATGGAAAGTGCGATAGCAAAAAAAGGATTAGTTCCTACCGTGTGGACTTTTTCCGAGCCTATTTCGATGCCTTTTATAGATAGTGTACATGACCGTATATCGGTTTTTGGCAGATACGGAGCATCTCTTGCGATATGCGAAAGCTTTGATTTGGTAAGAACGCTTACCCCGGAGCAGTTTGTAAAGCATCTTGTTCTGGACTATAATGTAAAGCATTTTGTATGCGGAGAGGATTTTCGGTACGGAATTAACCGTACGGGAGACACTGAAACGCTGAGAAGAGATGCCGAAAAATACGGAGCGAGCGCCGAGATAATTCCGCCCATTATGACGGGGAAAATCCCACATCTTGCGCTCGGTAACGAAAAGATAAGCTCAACGCTTGTACGAAAGCTTCTTACCCTTGGAGACGTTGAAACGGTAAGAGAGCTTCTCGGCAGACCTTTTTCGGTTACGGGGTGCGTTGTTCACGGAAAAATGCTTGGCAGGACGATGAATATTCCCACCGTGAATCAGAAAATGGAAAACGGACGGGTTGTTTTAAGATACGGGGTGTACGATACGGTTACGGTAATTGACGGAAAGAGATACCCGTCGGTAACAAATTTCGGTGTACGTCCCACGGTAAACGAGAATGAAAGTGATATAACCTGCGAAACGCACGTTATAGGAGAAAACCTTGACCTTTACGGAAAAAATATCACCGTGGAATTTTACCGCTTTGCAAGAGAAGAGAAAAAATTCAGCTCCCTTGAAGAGCTGAAAGTAACCATTGAAGCGGACATAAAAAGAACAAAGAGTTATTTCGGATTTTTATCTAAATAACCGATACACGGTAGCTCTGAAGGACGAGTTATTACAGAATATAAAAATCACACTGTTTTCTGTACGGAAACAGTGTGATTTGTTTTAATGAATATATTAAGGTGTCGAAAATCAGCAGACGGGGGCGAAAAGCGATGTGTTAACGTTCAGAATTTTTGGCGTTGCCTGCCTTGCAAAGCTCTTTAAGAGGACAAACGCCACACTTCGGGCTTCTTGCCGTACATACGTCCCTTCCAAACCAAACGAGACGGTGGCAAAGTTCGGTTTGCTCCTCGGTGGGCACAAGAGGAGTGAGTATTTTCTCAACACGGGTGGCGTCCTTTAACGTTTCGGGGTAAAAACCGAGCCGTCCGCAAATGCGTATACAGTGCGTGTCGGCAACTACTCCGCCAAGACCGAATAAGTCTCCGCGCAGAAGATTTGCTATCTTTCGTCCTACCCCCGAAAGCGAGAGAAGGGCGTCCATATCACTCGGAACCTCGCCCCCGTAGTCCTTTACGAGAGACACCGACATCTCTTTGAGGCTCTTTGCCTTGCCGCGGTAAAGGCCGCATGACTTGATAAGATTTTCAAGCTCTGTTATGTCGGCTTCAGCCATATCGAAGGCGGTGGGGTAGCGTTTAAAAAGCTCTTTGCTTACTATATTAACTCTTGCGTCGGTACACTGTGCGGAAAGCCTCGCCATAACGGCAAGCTTAAAGGCATCTCCCTCGTATTCAAGTGCGCAGTCGCTTCGAACTGTCTCTTTAAGTATGCGCACCACCTCTGCCATTCGCTGTTTTTTCGTCATTTAAAGAAAATCCTTTCTGTATAAAGGGGGTGTTAAATTTCCCCGTGCTTCGAAAAAAAGGTTATGCTTCGTTTTTCTTGACCTTAGGTTAAATTAAATCAAAAAAATCAATACCGTATTCCGATTTTAAAATGGAAAAGAGACGGTATACGGGAAGACCTACAACGTTTAAATAGTCTCCGTTTATTTTTTCTACGAAAACCGATGCCCTGTCCTGAATTCCGTATCCGCCGGCTTTATCGTACGGTTCATTTGTCCGTACGTACGCAAGAGCTTCGGCTTCACCGATGCTTCGGAAGGTAACCTCGGTTGTTTCGTGGGAAAGCACCGTCCTGCCGTTGTAAATAAGCGCAAGACCGCTCGTTACCTTATGCGCTTTGCCGGAAAGAAGCGAAAGCATATCAAGTGCTTCCTTTTCGCTGTGCGGCTTTCCGAGGATTTTTCCATCACAGTATACGACGGTGTCCGATGCGATTATAAGGTCGCCTTCCTTGCAAAGCGGCTTTACTGCCTCAGCCTTGCGGAGAGAAACCTCCTCTACAAAGCGTTCGGGAGAGAGTGTCTCTGAAACGTTTTCGTCGGCGTTGCTGACTATAACGGTGGGTTTAAGACCTAAATGCTCCAGCATTTCCTTTCGGCGGGGCGATTTTGATGCAAGTATAATATTCGGTACGGTTTTCAAGTTTTTATCCTCTTTTTTAAAATTTATTCCGGTGTAAAAGATTTTTATATCGGAAAAGCCTTTTGATTTATTGAACGGTTTTTCCGCTATTTTAAAATTCGTCTTATTTTATTTGGTACGGGGTAGCCCGTGCCCTCGTTTTTGTATGCTGAAATAACGTCTGCCGCCGCCTTTTTGCTTTCGGTGGTGAATATAAAGTGCCTACCGCGTATGCCGTAAAGGTCAAGCTCGTTTGTCTTATCCGCCATGTATATCGGGACCGAGTTAAGGAGAATATCGTTACCTGCCTCCCTCGTTATCGGAAAAACAGCCCCCGTTTTATCGGTAAGAGATTTTTCTTCAACGGGCTTGGTCAGTAGCATAAGCGGTAATCTTCCGTAAACTATTGCCGCCTTTGGTGCCGCTATGTCTCGCATCTGCGGCAGAGTAAGCTCCGGGGAAAGAAGCACGTCCCGAACTCCGTTTTCAAGGTACTGCTCGGCTGTAAGGGTGTTGAAAACGTTAAATCTGTAGTCTCCGTGAGGGATAAGTCCGTATTCAAGGGCTACCTTTATCTGACCTAAGTGGCAGACCAGCGCGTGCGTTGCTCCGAGACTAACCGCTCTTTCAAGCTGCTTTATAAATTCACCCTCGTAGCTCGGAAAGACCGACGGAGGGAAAACGACACCGTCGGCAAGTCCCGCCTCGTATTTTTCAAGCGGCAGGTATACGTGTGAAAAGAAACCGCCTCCGGTTATCTGTTCGGGAGATGAAAAGCGCGCGGTGTATATCGGTTTTTGCTTTTTCGCACCTGTCTTTGCTTTTTTCGGGGGGATAAATTCCTCGGTCGGCGCTTTTCTTTCCGATAAAATTATTCTCGGTACGTCGCGTTTTACCGGTTTAAAGGCGGTAAAGCTTTGTCTTGTCGCGTTTATATCGCTGTCGGTGCGTACACCGAGCATATCCGAATTTACTTTTTCGGTATAATATCCGTCGGTAAAGCCGCTTCTTGAAAAGACGGAGGCAAGAGCGGAAAGCTCCTTTTCGGTAGCGTTCCGTCTTTCGTCAAGCAGGGTGCGGTAGGCTTTCGTTACCTCGTATACGTATGCGGGGCTTTTCATTCTGCCTTCAATTTTAAGAGACGCAACTCCGCTTTCGATAAGCTCGGTTATATGAGATGCAAGACACATATCCTTGATGCTCAGCGGATACCGTCCGTTGTATTTCATACGGCAGGGCTGCGCGCAGGCTCCGCGGTTTCCGCTTCTGCCGCCCATTACTGCGCTGAGCAGACACTGCCCCGACTGGCTTACGCATATTGCTCCGTGGACAAACTGCTCAATCTCTATCGGAGACCGGCGCACAAGCTCGCTTATTTCTTTAAATGACATCTCGCGAGCGCATACCATACGGCTAAAGCCGAGCTCGTAAAATTCTTTTGCGCATAACGCGTTATGCCCCGAGCCCTGTGTGCTTGCGTGCAGCTCCATGCCTTCGTACCGCCCCTTTATCGCTCGGGCAAGACCGAGGTCGGAGAGGATAAGAGCGTCGGCGCCGATGCCGTACAGAAAATCGGTATATTTAACAGCTTCGCTAAGCTCTTTGTCAAGAATTGCCGTGTTTACAGTTACGTAAACGCGCACACCCTTTTCGTGGCAGTTTTTTATGCAGTCGGTCAGTGCCTCGTCGGTGAAGTTTTTGGCGTTCATTCGAGCGTTCAAAAATCTGCCGCCGACGTATATCGCATCGGCACCTGCCTTAATAGCGGCCTCTGCCGCTTCGGGAGAGCCTGCGGGAGCAAGAAGCTCGGGAAGTTTTTTGATAGTCATAATTACTTTCGCTTTCCTTGTATTTTGACGAAAAAGAAATCCGTAATCTACGGGTAGCCTTAAATAGGAGCCGCTCGCGATTTCGCTGCGGCTCTCTTTGGTTTTTATTTTTCCGTAAGCAGAGCCTTAAGACGCTCTATCTCGTCGGCAAGCTCCTCGTTTTTCCTTATAAGACGGAGATTTTCCGCTAAAATTACGCTTTCCGTTTCCTCTATCGGTGCGCTTTCCGCTGCCTCTCCGAGCAGAGCGGCGTTACGTGTTGTGAGAGCAAAAATCTGCTCCTGCTGTCTGTGAATAAGCGCGGCGTTTCTCTTAAGACTGTCCGCCTGCTCCATTGCGAGCAGCAAAAGCGCGACATCGGGACGCCCCCCTGCCTGCGGCATTTTTCTTTGTACCGAGGCGTCAAGCGTATTAGCCATACGCGTTACCGTTTCCTTGTCCGCGGTGCTTAAGGTCATTTTTATTCCCGCGACGGTTACGTTTATTTTTTCTCTTGCCATAAGACGTTTCTCCGTTTCCTTCGTAATCGCTTTTTAAACTGCGTTTTTTGCCTTGAAACGTAATTTACCGTAAAGTCAAAAACGTATCGAAAAATAAAAAGCGTAAATGTCTTGATTTATTAATATTAATGTTATATAATAATAGTGTAAAATCTTTCTTTAAACATTATATCACATACTGTCGAAAAAATAAAGAGGGTTTTGAAAATTTATTTAATGTATTTTTATGCCGTAAAATCGGTTTTTGTATCAATAACGGAAAATGGAGAATGCTATGAACGTAATTAATGACGCAAAACGAATAGTGGTTAAAATAGGCTCGTCAACGTTAACACACGAGAATTTTAAAATGAATCTTCGTAGAATCGAAAGTATCGCGAAGGTTCTTTCCGAGCTTTGTAACGCAGGCAAAGAGGTTGTATTTGTAAGCTCGGGAGCGATAAGTGCCGGAATTGCAAAAATGGGACTAAACCACCGTCCGAAAAAAACGGAGGAAAAGCAGGCTCTTGCGGCAGTCGGTCAGTGCGATCTTATGAGCATATACGAGCACTTCTTTTCTATGTTCGGTCATACCGTTGCGCAGATACTTGTTACCCGCGATATAATGGAAAACCCGACTGCAAGAAAAAATGCCGAAAACACCTTTTCGACGCTTCTTCAGATGGGCTGTATTCCGATAGTTAACGAGAACGACTCTGTCTCCTTTGAGGAAATAGAGTTCGGAGACAACGATGCACTTTCCGCTTACGTTTCTGTCCTTTGCCGTGCCGACACACTTGTGATTTTAAGCGACATCGACGGTCTTTACGACTCCGATCCGCATAGAAATCCCGACGCAAAGCTTATCTCGGTTGTCGAAAAGGTTGACGATAAGATACTCGCTTACGGCGGTGGAGCAGGCTCAAACAGAGGAACGGGTGGGCTTATAACTAAGCTTCATGCGGCGGAGATTGTAACGAAAAACGGTATACCGATGTTTATAGTAAACGGAGAAAAGCCGGAGCATCTTTACGACCTGCTTGACGGAAAACACGTAGGAACATATTTTAAGGCAGAAGAAAAATAACGGTATAGCCGCTGAAAAAAAGGTGCTTACGGCTAACTGTATAAACTCAAAATTAACCTTAAATTAACGGAGAAATATATGGATATAGAGCTTTTTTATACCGATAACGGAACCGAAAACGGTCGCTATCCGATAATCCTTCTTCACGGAAACGGAGGAAACTCATCAAGCTTTTTCTACGTTTCGGACCATTTTTCGAAATCGAGAAGGGTAATTGCGCTCGACAGCCGCGGACACGGTCGCTCACCTAAAGGAACCGCGCCGTTTACTCTTAAGCAGTTTTCCGCCGACCTTTATAACTTTATGGTTTCGAAAAATATCGAAAAAGCGGATATTATCGGTTACAGCGACGGCGGAAATATAGCAATGATATTTGCGACGGAGCATCCCGAAATGGTCTCGTCGATGGTGCTTAACGGCGCTAATATGTTCCCCGAGGGACTTCTTAAAAAGGACTTCAAGGGTATGAAAAGAGCGTACGCTAAAACAAAGCTTCGTCTTAAATTTAATCCCGAAAACGGAAAGCTTAAAAACGAGCTTGACCTGCTTAGCCTTATGGTAAACGAGCCGCATCTTACCCCCGAAGACTTAAGAAAAATAAACACCCCCGTCCTCGTTCTTGTCGGAAGTCATGACGTTATCGCCCCGGAGCATACAAAGCTTATAACCGCTTCATTCCCGAATGCTACTCTTGCGGTGGTTGAGGGCGGTCATAATATCGTCAAAACCAACAGTCTGCCGTATATTGAGGCGGTCGAGGAGTTTTATAAAAGGGTTTACGCCGAAAAATAACGTGATGGAAAAGAAAAACTACCAGAAGATTTTAGATAAAACTATCGCGGAAATCACCGAGGCGAAAAAAAGACCTACGCTTCTTCTGCACGCCTGCTGCGCACCCTGTTCAAGCTATGTTATAGAGTACCTATCAAGGATTTTTGATATAACGCTTTTGTACTATAACCCGAACATCTCCCCCGCCGAGGAATATGAGAAGCGCTCCGAGGAGCTTACCCGTCTTGTAAAAGACATGGAGGGGATAGAAAACGTAAATGTAGTAGCGGCGCCGTACACACCGGGTGATTTTTACGAGATAGCGCGTGGGCTTGAAGCCTTGCCGGAGGGCGGGGAGAGGTGCTTTAAATGTTACCGCCTGCGCCTTGAATATTCTGCAAAATACGCAAAGGAAAAAGGGCTTGACTTCTTTACTACGACGCTTTCGATAAGTCCTCATAAAAACGCCGAGGTGCTGAACACGGTAGGCGGCGAGCTTTCGGAAAAATACGGAGTGCCGTATCTCTTTTCCGATTTCAAGAAGAAAAACGGATATAAGCGCTCAACCGAGCTTTCGGTGAAACACGGACTTTACCGTCAGGACTACTGCGGCTGCATCTACTCCCGACGTCAAGTGGCGACAGAGGGCAAAGATATATGAGTTCCAAATAAAATCATAAAAATAAAAAGGAGAAAGCTATCGCAAAAACGACATTGAAAAGAAGATTTCTCGCATTTCTTCTGTGTACCCTTATGCTGTTTACCCCCATTCTGCTTGCAAGCTGTGAAGACGGCACGGACGGAAAAGACGGCATAAACGGCAGAGACGGTGTTGACGGAGCAAACGGCAAAGACGGTGTTGACGGCTCCGTATGGTTCCGCGGAACGGCGAATATAGAAACTGTTACCGACGGAAAAACGGGCGACTTCTACGTTGATACCGACGATTACAAGGTCTACCAGAAAAATGCTGACGGAAGCTGGACGCTGATAATGGAGAACTTCGGAAAGCCGGGAGAAGCGGCAGAGCCTAAAAAATCCTTTGTTCACGTAAGATACGCAAAAGACAGTAGCGGAACGGATATGTCAACCGATCCGACGGGACGTAACTACATAAGCATTTTAACAACCGAAAAGGAAAATCCGGAGGCATCGGATTTCACCGTTTGGATAAAGTTCGTTGGTGATAACGGACAAAACGGAAACGTGGGAGCAAGCTCGTATACGTATATTGCCTTTGCCTCGGATGCTTCCGGAACCGATTTTAGCCTTGAGTATTCCGCCGGACTTAAGTACATCGGAATTTTAACCTCGAATACAGAAATAACTTCATTAAACAAAAACCACTTCGCGGATAAATGGATAAAATTTGTCGGTGAGGACGGAATGAACGGAACAAACGGGGAAAACGGTCTTACCCCGTATATCGGTTATGACGGATACTGGTGGACGGGTACCGAAAGGGGACAGCATAAGATTGTTGAGGTCTTAACCGAAAGTACGGTTGAAAACACTATCGGGCTTGTAGGAAACAAATATTTTGAGAGCTACGCGCTTGATATGGGTGCAAATCAGGTCGTTCTCACAAGCAACTACTTTGCGTTTGTTGAAAAGACAGTTTATTCCGGTATTCCGATGGAAGAGATACAGCTTTACGCAGAGACCGCGGGAACGCTTACAATTTCAACGGTCAGAACGACAGGCTTTGCAAACAGAAGGGCGGGCAGCACGTCGTTTAAGCCGCTCTTAGTTAAGAAGGTAACACTTGAAAAAGGACTTAATACGGTTGACCTTGGCGGAATAGTTATCCCGGAGGGCGAGACTCTCGTTTTCGGTAACACGGGAGATACTGCAAAGCTTCTTGTGTACAGAGGTATAAATGGGGACGACGAACAGGGAAGCTTTGCTGTTCTCAGCGAAACGGGACTTTATAAGACAACTGCCGGTATAAAGGATAAGCTTGTCATTAAAACCACGATGCCTGCACCTGACGCAGAGGCGATAAAGGGCCTGCAGAACACGATAGATACGGTATCCGAAACCACGGGAATTGCGTGGAAAAGGGTAAAACCGACCGCAGCGTATCTCCACGGCAAGGTAGATGCGTATGCCGGAAGAACGGTAAGCCACATCACGGTCAGAGCGTTCGACCATACCGCGGGTGCCGACACCGATAACGTATTTATGACGGTAAGGGTGGTTAATAAAAACAATGCAGCTCTTATTAGTACACATAAGTTTTATGCCGACCCGAAGGATATTACCGGCACAAGTCTCGGGAAGGTCATAACCCTGACCTGTGAGGATGAAGTTACGGTCGGTGTTGACGAAACCCTCCTGTTCGGCGAGGCAAACGACACGCTTTATTGGTCATATATAACCGGGCTTCCGAGTACCCCCGTTACAGGTGGATTTTCTCACGCAACGATTGGAAGCCACATCTCGAACGTCGATGCAAACGGCAAGTTTAACATGCTTGCGATAAACGTTTATCTGAAAGCGCCAACCGTTAAAGAAGTGCTTAATCAGCTTGAAACCGAAGAAACGGCAGGGCAGAAATTAAAGACTCTCTTAAGCGGCAAGAAGGTATCCGTTATAGGCGACAGTATAAGCACCTATTTGAATGTGTCGAATAATGGGGATGCAAACTCTACGACAGCAAGTAATAAGGTTTACTACGGCTCCGGAAAGGATCCGGTTTTCGGACATTCGCTGGACAACAGAGTCAGACAAAGCCAAACGTGGTGGCAAAAGACTATTAATAACTACGGTATGCAGCTTAACGTAAACAACTCCTTCTCCGGCTCGTGGGTAACCGATACACGTCCGGAAGCGGCAGCTTGTAATGACAGAGCGGTAAATCTTCATACCAATAGCGGTGTAAAGCCGGACATAATAGCCGCTTATATCGGAGTAAACGACTTTGGAAGCGGTAACCGTCCGTGTAATCAAACGTTTGACGATGCGTTCTTTACAAGAGTTGAGAGCGGAAATTACACCTCTCCGTACGTAAAAGGTGATTACACAATACCAACCTATTTTGACGAAGGCTACGCACTTATGATCTATAAGATGAAAACCGCGTATCCGGATGCCGACATCTTCTGCTTTACCATTCCGGCGACTAAAGGAAGAGACGGAGAGCTTCTTCAAAAATACAATAACGCTATAAGAAGCATAGCCGAGCATTACGGATTTACCGTTGTTGAGCTTTACGGAACCGTGCTTAGTGATAACTACGCGTCGTATACTGGGGACGGACTTCATCCGAGCGAGGCAGGTATGGATATTATGGCAAGACAGTTCACGAAAGCTCTTGCAAGGAAGTACGTTGTAGAATAAGAGATACCGACAAAAAAACGGCTGAGATGTACTCAGCCGTTTTTTACGTTTTAACCCATTTTTCTTGAAAGACGGAGGTTATCCGCTATCATTGCGATAAATTCGCTGTTTGTCGGCTTTCCGCGGCTCGTCTGTACCGTGTATCCAAAATAGGAATTAAGAGTGTCAACGTCGCCCCTGTCCCACGCCACCTCAATAGCGTGGCGTATCGCTCTTTCAACCCTCGACGAGGTGGTTTTGTACTGCTTTGCCACCGACGGATAAAGAATTTTTGTTACCGAATTAATTATATCGTTGTCATTAATGGTCATTATTATCGCGGTGCGCAGATACTGGTACCCCTTTATGTGGGCGGGAACACCTATCTGATGTATTATCTTGGTTACCTGTGCTTCAAGCTCAAGGCTTTCGCGTTGTTCCTTATGGTCTACCGGCGCAAGACTTTCCCTCTGGCGCAGAAGCCGTCTTATTCTTTCGGCAAGTCCCGGATAGTTTATCGGCTTTAATACGCAGTAGTCCGCTCCCGCCTCGGAGGCTTCGGTAAGCATTGACGGATTATTAAGCTGGCTGGTAACTATAAAAGAGGGCATAGTGTCGGGGGCAAAGTCAATGTTATGGCAGCTTTTGATTATCGAAACAGTGTCAAGTTTCGGCATCCATATATCAATTATTACAATATCGGGGTGAAGCTTTCCGATTTTCAGAATCGCTTCCTCGCCGTCAGCCGCTTCTTCGGGTGCGCCAAGACCTGCGCCTCTTAAGTATTCCGCGGTAATTCGTCTTAAATCCTCGTTTTCATCGCAAATAAGTATTTTTGTCATCTTTTCCATTTCACTTCTCCTTTTTTGGTATTTATTGGTAATTATTGATTATATTTTACCACCTTTCGTTAAATTTTTCAATACCTTTGCGAAAAATAAAATTAACAAAAATTGTCAGTTTTTATTGTGTGGCCTTAACAGAAATTACCAAAAACATGTCGATAAAGGAAAAAACAGGGGTTTTTATGCCGCTAAAACATTGTAGAAAGAAAATAAAAACGCAGTTGTTAACCTATGATTAACCAAAAATAAAAACCGTGTACATAAAATACAGATATAATTAATAGGTACGGCTCAGGTCGAATCAATATTATAAAGGACGGAAATTAAAATGTACGTAAAGACAGAAGAAAAAACAAATTTTGTAACCATTGAAATGGAAAACGGAAATAAAATAACCGTTGAGCTTTACCCCGAGGTTGCTCCCATAACGGTAGAAAACTTTAAAAATCTTGTAAGCGAGGACTTTTACAGCGGAATTATATTCCACAGAGTTATCGCCGGCTTTATGATTCAGGGAGGCGATCCTACGGGAACGGGTATGGGCGGCTCCAAAAAGACCATAAAGGGAGAATTTAAGATAAATGGCGTAAATAATACCCTTTCTCATAAGAGAGGCGTTATATCTATGGCTCGTACGCAGATACCCGATTCTGCATCCAGTCAGTTCTTTATCTGCCACGCGGACGCTACCTTCCTTGACGGACAGTACGCAGGCTTCGGCGCGGTCGTTGAAGGAATTGAAACTGTTGACGCTATTGCGGCTACAAAGACCGATTTCCGCGATAAGCCCTATGAGGAGCAGAAGATTAAGAGCGCGTATTTTGTAGAGGCAAAATAAACAGGTGGTCTTCGGACAAATTATTCACGGTGAAATCCTTTTGAGTGGAAATCATTGTTCTTTGCGTGTTGTAACGTTACTCATACGAAAGGCATCACCTCGCTTTTTTCTTTTGACTGTGTAGCCGCAAAGAAAAAAGCTTCGCAAAAAAGAAAACGGCACTTTTGTGGGCGCTGCCCACACCCGCAAGCTTTTTGAAAAAAGCTTGTCCAAAAACGTTTTGGTAGAAAAATTTAGTGCAAAAATGGAGGGAAAATGCAGCTTATAATTGCGGAAAAACCGAGCCTTGCAAGAAATATCGTCGATGCGATAAACGGGCTTGGTCAGGGTACAATGAGAAAATGCGCAGGGTTTTATGACGGCTGCGGATACATAGTTACCTATGCCTTTGGACATCTTTTCTCTCTTTCCGATATTGAATACTATACCGAGGGCGATGGATATCAGCCGGGGAAAAAGGCTTCTTGGAAAATGGATAACCTACCCTGTTTTCCCCGTAAGTATAACTTTTCGCTCCGCCCCGATGACAGCGGAAAGCCCGACTCGGGTGTTGAAAAACAGTTTGAAACCATAAAAGCGCTTTGTAACCGCCCCGACGTCGATACCATAATAAACGCGGGGGACGCCGACAGAGAGGGAGAAATAATAGTAAGACTTTGCGTGTCGAATGCGTTTGGCGATAATAAGTCGATCCCCGAAAACAAGGCGCTGAAAAGGCTTTGGCTTCCCGACCAGACGCCCGAAACGATACGCTCGGCGCTTCAAAGCATGAAAAGCTCCTCGGAATACGACCTGCTCGCTTACGAGGGGTATGCAAGAACCTTTATCGACTGGCTTTATGGGACGAATCTTACGCGATATGCGACACTCAAAAGCGGTGATTTTCTCCGTGTCGGACGCGTTATCGTACCGATAGTAAAAGCCATTTACGACAGAGACAGCGCGATAAAGAACTTTACTCCCGAACCTTATTTTGCGATAGTAAGTAAGGAAAAGACGAACGGCGAGGAAATAGAGCTTGTTTCAAAAAATAAATTTGATAAAAACGAGCGGGAAAAGGCGGAGACGCTTTGTAGCGAATATAACGCGCTCTCCGCAACGGTTACTTCTGTAAAAAAGAAGAAAACGACACTTGCACCGGGTAAGCTTTACTCACTTACAAAGCTTCAGAACGTGCTTTCGAGAAAGTACAAAATGCCGATGAACGAAAGCCTTGAGATTGCGCAAAAGCTGTACGAAAAAGGCTTTTTAACCTATCCCCGTACCAACTCCGAATACCTTGCTACTGCCGAAAAGGATAAAATGAAGGCTATTATCGCTAACGTCGCAAAGGTCGGATATAAGGTCAGATTCAAGGACGGAAAAAGCATTTTTGACGATAGCAAGATAGAGGCTCACTCGGCACTCACTCCTACTTATAAGATACCGAATAAATCCGCTCTTACCGAAAAGGAAGCGCTTCTTTACAGTACTGTTCTGCGCCGCTTCGTCGCGGTTTTCTGCGCAGAGGACTGCGTTGTAAATAAGACCGAGATAACGATAACGCTTGGAGATAACGATGAGGAGTTTACTCTTAAGGGAACGGTTATTCTTGAAAAGGGCTGGACCGTCTACGACGATTCTACGCAGAAGGACAAAATTCTGCCCGACCTTAAAAAGGGAGACCTTATCGAGCACAAATTTGAGCCCGTCGAAAAAACAACCACGCCCCCAAAGCATTATACGGTTGAAACGCTTAATAATTACCTTAAAAACCCCTTCAAAGAGGACAAAAAGGACGCGGCGGAAAACAAAAACTCTCCCGAATCGGAAAACGACGACGAGGATTACAGAGCTATATTCGAGGGACTTGAGCTTGGAACCGAAGCCACGAGAACCGGAATAATTGACAACGCTTTGCACAGTCAATACATAAGTCTTAATAAAGACGTTTATACCATTTTGCCTAAAGGCAAGTATCTTATCGAGACGCTTTCGCTGCTCGGTATTTCAATGGATAAATATAAGACAAGCGAGCTTGGAAAAGCGCTCAAAAAGGTCTATAAGGGAGAAATGAGCATACGTCAGAGTCTCAGCCTTGCCGAAAAGGAGATCGCCGCTGTTTTCGAAAACGGAGACGGTATGGGACCAAAAGGTAAGGGAGGCGGTATCGGCGTTTACGGTGAGGAGATAGGCGCGTGTCCTATCTGCGGTAAACCTGTTAAGCGCGATAGATACGGTTACGGCTGTACAGGGTATAAGGACGGCTGTAAGTTCAAAATACCGCTTTCGCTCTGTAAAAGACTTATAACCGTGCCCGAGGCAAAAACACTTATTGAATGCGGAAGACTTGAAAACGTACAAGGCTTTATATCTAAAAACGGAAAGAGCTTTTCGGGCTCTCTTGTGCTTGCGGACGGCAAGGTTTCCTTTGATTTCGGTCAGGGAGACAGTCGCAGAAACGCTACGGCCGCTGCAGTCGGAAACGGACAGAGCGGAAATATCGAAAAGAGCGCGACTTTACAAAGCGAAAGTGTAGCTGCCTTGAAGCTCGGCGAATAATTAAGGGGCATACGTAAGAAAACGGAGATATTCATTTTTTTCGAATATTCGCTGCGAATATCCACTTTTAATGTATTTTTATAAAAAGTCTTGACTTTTATATAAATAATTGTTATAATAATAAACGTCATAAGCAAACGCTTAAAACAGGCGTTTGAAAAATAAAAAATCATAAGGAGACAAAAATTATGAAAAAAATCTTAGCACTTGCCCTTGCGCTGGTTATATGCGTCAGCGCATTCACCATGACCGCATGTAGCGTCAACCCCGCCGAGGACTGGGAAAACATCCAGAAGGACGGAAAAATTATCGTAGGTATGACTTTATTCGAGCCTATGAACTACAATGATGAAAGCGGAAAGCTTATCGGCTTTGACACCGAATTTGCTGAGGCTGTTGCAAAATATCTCGGTGTTTCCGTTGAGTTCCAGGAAATCGACTGGGGCCAGAAGTATTCCGAGCTTAAGTCCGGCGCTATCGACTGCATCTGGAACGGCTTTACCTCTAACAGCGACGACGACGGTGTTGCAAGAGCTGACAGAGTCGACTTTGCAGTAGGCTACGCTAACAACTACCAGTGCGTTGTTGTTGACAAAACCAAGATTGACGTAAATAACTTCACCCTTGCTTCTCTTAACGGCAAGACCTGTGCCGTTGAGGACGGCTCTGCGGGTGCTGACTATGCAAAAACTCTTACCGGAGCAGATAAGCTTGTTACCAAATCCGCGCAGATAGATGCGTTTACCGAGCTTAAGTCCGGTGCAGTTGATTTTATCGTTGTTGATGTTCTTCTCGCAAACAGAATATGCGAAAGCGGCGATTACGCAAACTGCGCAAAGGCATATGAGGTTAAGGACAAGGTAGAGCTTTACGCTATCGGCTGCCGCAAGGGAAGCAACCTTGACGAAAAGATAAGCGAGGCTATGAAGCACCTTATGAACGACGGAGTTAACGGAGCAAAGTCTACCCTTGAGGCTCTTTCCGAGAAGTACGGTGTTCCGCTTTCCGCAGAGGTTCTTGCATTAAAGGACGCAAAATAAAATGGATTTTCTCCTTGAAGTAACCCTAAATCTTCTCCGAGGCTTCGGTAATACCTGCGCACTGTTTGCGCTGACACTTATCTTTGCGCTTCCGCTCGGGCTTGTTATTTCTTTTGGAACTATGTCAAAGTTTAAGCCACTGAGCACAGTTACTAAGGTGTTTGTCTGGATAGTTCGTGGAATCCCGCTTATGCTTCAGGTTTTTATCGTTTTCTACGTTCCGGGCTTTTTTGGAATAACTGTTTTAATAAGACAGCGCTTTCTTGCGGCGACGATAGCTTTCGTTATTAACTACGCATGCTATTTTTCGGAGATTTTCCGCGCCGGTATCGAAGCAGTTCCGCACGGTCAGATGGAAGCGGGACTCGTTCTCGGTATGACGAAATGGCAGATATTTACCAGAGTAACGCTTCAGCAGGTATTTAAGCGTATAATCCCGCCTATGGGTAATGAAATAATTACGCTTGTCAAGGATACCGCGCTCGCAAGAGTTATTTCGGTTATCGATATAATAAAAGAAGCGGAGCATTTTGCCGCCAGGGGTGTAATCTGGCCGCTCTTTTACACGTCGGTATTTTATCTTGTTTTCGTCGGTGTACTTACGCTTTTGTTCGGTTATCTCGAAAAGAAGCAGGGATATTACAAAATCTAAAAACAGCATAAGGGACTGTCTTTTCGGCAGTCCCTTAATACGGAGATACATAAATGTCATTTCTTGAAGTAAACAATTTAATTAAAAATTTCGGCAGCACCGAGGTTTTAAAGGGCATAAGCTTTACCCTCGAAAAGGGTGAGGTGCTCGCCATTATCGGTTCGTCGGGAAGCGGTAAAACTACCCTTCTTCGCTGTATGAACTACCTTGAAATCCCGAGCGGCGGCTCAATAACCGTTAACGGAGTGCCGTATTTTGATGCAGCATACCGAACGTCGCTGAGCGAAAAAGAGGTTCGCCTTCGCAGACTTCATTTCGGCCTTGTTTTCCAGCAGTTTAACCTTTTTCCGCAGTATACCGTTCTGCAAAACCTTACCTTAGCGGCAAGGCTTCTCGGAAAGGACGAGGTTAAAAAAGCGGGAAAGGAAGGAACGATGACTAAGGCTGAGTACCGTCTCAGAAAGAATCTCCTTGTAACTCAAACGGAGAAAAAGGGGCGTGAGCTTCTTAATAAGGTAGGTGTTAGTGAAAAGGCTGACTTCTATGCCTGCCAGCTTTCGGGCGGACAGCAGCAGCGTGCGGCGATAGCGAGAGCGCTT
>JAZRDX010000078.1:0-8425 GCA_045660565.1 Eubacteriales bacterium | reverse complement strand
CACTTGTGCGTAGCCAGTAACGTTTAGGGCTATGCCCGAAACTGAAATACCCCCCGTTATACGGGGGGATTTTTATTATGCAAAAAAGGGATCCGATTTTGAAAATTTTGCTTGTATATCCTTCTGACTATACGTCAAGCTCGGGGTATTCCGCTAAAACCGACTCGTTATCGCGAGTTGACTTCAGATGATATTCGTCGTAGGTCTCCATACCGTACCGCGACTTTATTTCTTCGACGGTCGAAGTGGGATCGATGATCGAAACGGAAAACATATTACCCTCGGGCTCCGTTTCAACCCTTATTCTGTCTCCGTACTCGGCTCTTAACTCGGAAAGTCTCCTTTCGTTATGGTCGAAATGGAATATCTCCGCCTTCGGATCTATCTCCGCTCTTACGCAGGCGTCCCACATCGAGCTGCTTGCGACCGTGTTTCCGAAAGCGTTGATTATGCGGCTGTCGTTATTCCAGACCGAGGTAACGACCGGCACAGAATATACCGCGGCGTAGGCGTTCAACAGCTGTCCGCCGTGATAAGCCGCCTGCCATACTATAAGCTCCGCCCCCGCCTCTTTAAGCTCGCGGAAATGCTCTCGCCAGCCTATATCAAAGCAGATGGCGATACCTATTCTGCCTATATCGGTATCCACGGTAACGGCACGGCTTCCGGGTGTACAGCCGTTTCCGAGACCTCTGAAGGTAATGTGGCGTTTTCTGTATTTCCCTATAACGCTTCCGCTTCGGTCGATCACGTAAGAGGTATTATATCTTCTTCCGGGATATACCGTTGACGGTTCTTCAAGCCCTATACAGATGTTAGTATGAAGGAGTGCGGCGTAACGCTGCATAAGCTCAAGCGCTGCGGCGTTGTTTTTCTCCCAATTCGGGTTTTTCGTATCCTCTCCGGATATAAGCACCTCCTCGGGGAAGACCACGAGGTCTGTTTTTAACGGAATAAGCTCTTTAAGCTTTTCCTCTAAATAAACGAGCACCTCCTCCTGCGTCTTACCAAAGTGGCTTATCGCAGAAAATGAAACTATATTTACCTTTGACATGGCATTTTCCTTTCCGTATCGTTTTAGTTAAAGCTGAACGTTTCGGTGTACTTACCAACCGATACCGTTATGGTGCCGCCGTCCTTAGAGAGCGTGGGGAGAGGGAAATCGCACGGCGCGTCATGAATACCTACTACGGAAGCGAAAAGATAACTACCTTTTTGCAGCAGCTCGGTATGGTACACGGGGTACGCCGCAAACGGAGCAAGCAGATGCATTCCCGGCTGCGGACGCCGTTCCTCAAAACTTATCGGCACGTCGGAAACCGTAAGCAAATGACTTATAAGCTTTTCGTTCCAAATGGAAAAACCGTTTGTTTCTTTGCGCGACTCGCGGTAATCGTCCCACAGTCCTATTGAATAACCGCCCTCGTGAACTCGGTATTCCTGCGAAAGCGTTACACGGTGTACGCGAAGGTGCCAACCGTCCGTAAGGGGGCGCAACCACGTGCGGATGACCGTTCCCGCGTCGTTTGAAAACGGGGTATGCTCGCTTATCATAAAGCCGTTTTCTTCCCCCATATCCGTAAAGCCCCAACGGTGAGAGGTCATAGAGTTATCTCTCGTTGAAAGACATATCATATTATCGGCAGACGTATTATCTCTGGTGCTTATGGCAAAGCCCGAGCGTGAATTATAGGCGAATTTATTGTAATAACTCGCCATATCGTTGAACGGGTTGCAGTAGGTGCCGTTTTGGTAGTACTGAAAATGATTATTAAGCACAGTAACGCCCGACGAGGGGTCTCCGGTAACGGCAAAATTCAGGCTCGGTTCAGAGGGCTTGGTTATATATGCACCCGTTTCGAGCGGAAGCGCGCTCTCCTCTAAGGTCCAGAACGGGTGTTCCTCGGGCAGAAGCAGACAGAGGAAGGACTTGGTTGCCCAGTACGCGCCGCCCGACGAGGTATAATTTTCAACCACCGAGGGGGAGTTGTAAAGATAGCCGGGAGTAAGCGAATTATCCTCGGCGGCAAGGACGTTTTCCTCAAAGTAACCTATGCAACGCAGAGTAACGGTTTTCGCGAGCGAAAAATCGAAATTCACTCCCGCCACGGGTGCGAGAGCAAACGGTGCTGCCGCGGCAAATCTGTACGAAAGGGAGCGTCCAAAGGGCGGGTACGCGCCCGAAACGTCGAAAAATTTTACGTAATCGCGCAAAAATATTTCGGTGCGTTCAAGATATTTTTGGCGTTGCTCGGCATATCCCTCAAAGGAGTCGTTTTCGATAAGACACCAAAGCAGGGGATAGGTGTGCATAGACCACGCTTCGTAATAATCTATTCTGCCGAACACTCCGTCGGAATACCAGCCGTTTCCTATATACATGGTATCAAGCGCGGCTATACCCTCGTGTAAAAATTTATCCGTGTCGGGGTAAACGAATCCGAAGCGTTTTAAGACCAAAAGACAAAGCAGGGGAAACCAGATATGGTTGTTTGCCGCTATATTGACGCACAGCTCCCTGCTTGCGTCGTATATCCAATCGGCGACGCGCTGTTTCTCTCCGTCGTTAAGAAGCTCCCACGTCTGCTCTCTGGCGAAAAACATTCCGACGAGAAGCCCCGCGATTTCGGTTATATTCTGGAAATTGAACATATGTACGCCGACGTATTTTGCGTTCGTGCCCCAGTAAAACTCACTGCTCGGATCGGTTCCGCTTACAAGCACTTCCTTTAACCATACGCATACGTCGGTTTCCTTTCCGCAAACGCGGATTGTTATTTTTTCTCCGTCGGAAAGGATCGGAGTTATTCCCCAAAACGGTCGAAAAAGCTCCTCAAGTTGAGTTGGGACGTAGCCTATAGTGTCGACCACCTCGCACGGACGTCGCGAAAGCCTTCTCTCCGCGGCTCGTTCAAGCATTGGGATACATATTTTTTTGGCGTAGTTTACAACGTCCTGTCGTGTTTTCAGCATTCTGTTTTTCCTTTCTTAAGCCCGGAAAACTATGTCCTGTTTTGCCCTATTATATCATGTGTCTTATATTTTGTCAATTACTTAAAAAAATAAAAACCGCGGAAGAGCTTTAAGAGCTTCCGCGGTTTGTATATATACGGAAAAACTAAATTTGCCGTCTGCGTCCATAGGGAAGATAAAAAAACGCTACGTAGGCAACTAGTCTTTTTTGAAGCCGCGGTTCCCGTAAAACCTAGGCTCCTTATATTTCGTTAATGGTGTCTATAAGCATCTGGCGGAGGCTCTGCGGATCGCAGTTGCCCTTAAGCGCCTTCATGCACTTTCCGAACAGCGCCATAAGTGCCTTTTCCTTACCGCTCTTATAGTCATTTACCGAACGCTCGTCGCTCATAACTATTTCGCGGATAGTCGCCATAATTGCGTCGGTATCGTTAGATACGATAAAGCCTTCCTTTTCCGCGTACTTTTCGGGATCGCTTTCACCCTCAAACATAGCGGCAAGAATCTTTTTGGCGTTAGGACGGCTTACCTTTCCGTCAGTTACAAGCTTTATAAGCTTTCCGAGAGAGGTTCCGTCAAGCGTAAGCTGATCGGCGGTCTTTTGTGCCTTGTTCTGTATGCTCATGCATTCGGAAAGCAGCCAGTTTGCCGCCTCCTTTGCCTGACCGCATTCGGCGTATGCCGCTTCAAAGCAGTCGCAAAGCGCACGGCTTTCGGTAAGAAGGTCAGCGTCGTAATCGGACAGTCCAAGCTCACCCGTGTATCTTGCTTTCTTCACCTCGGGGAATTCGGGGAGAGAAGCCTTTATCTTGCCGTACCACTCGTCGTCAATGACTATCGGCATAACGTTCGGGTCGGGGAAATATCTGTAATCGCCCGCGGTTTCCTTGTTTCTCATCGCGAAGCTCTTGCCCTTGATGTCGTCCCAACGGCGGGTTTCCTGTATAAGCTCTTCGGTGCCGTTTTCAATGGCGTCAATGTGTCTTGCGGTTTCGTATTCGATAGCGCGGGTTATAGCGGAGATGGAGTTCATATTCTTCATTTCCGTTCTTACTCCGAGCTTGTCGCTACCCTCGGGACGAACCGAAAGGTTAACGTCGCATCTCATTGAGCCCTGCTCCATACGGCAGTCGGATACCTTTGCGAAACGGAGAAGCGAGCGAAGTCTTTCAAGGTAAGCAACGACCTCCTCTGCGCTCGAAAGGTCGGGCTGGCTTACTATCTCGCAAAGCGGAACGCTGGTTCTGTTGAAGTCAACGAGGGTGGTATTCGTCCAGTCGTCGTGAACGAGCTTTCCTGCGTCCTGCTCCATGTGTATCTGCTTTATTCTTATATCCTTCTTGCCCTTAGAGGTCTCAATGGTAACCGTTCCGTTTACCGCAACGGGGGAGAACCACTGAGTGGTCTGGTAGGAGCCGGGAAGGTCGGGGTAGTAGTAGCTCTTTTTGTCGAAGGTAGTAACTCTGTTTATATGACAGTTAAGCATCATACCTGCGGTCATACCGAGGTCAACGACCTTCTTGTTGGTTACGGGAAGCATTCCGGGCATACCGCAGCAGGCGGGACAAACGTGCTCGTTCTGCTCTCCACCGAACTTAGCGGAGCAGGAGCAGAATATCTTTGATTCGGTCGCAAGCTCAATGTGAACCTCAAGACCGATGACGGTTTCGTATTTCATCTTATTTATCCCCCTTTTCTAAAGTAGAGGCAAGGTCGAGCAGCATTCCGTCGGTGAACGCCGCGCCCATAAGCTGTACTCCGCCGACGACAACAGTGGGAAGTCCCGTAACGGAGGCGGGGGCGGTGTACTTGTTTTCAACGAACACGTCGTCCTCATTACCGTAGCTCATTTTGGAGCAAGCGGGGAGAATAACTGCGTCGTACTCGTTGAATATTTTTGTAAATGCCTCGGAGATAAGACGGCGAACTCTCATAGCCTTGTCGTATTTGCCCATGTAGTTCGGGGAGGAGAGAACGTCGGAACCGTAGAGTATCGCGGTTTTGGTAAGCTCTCCGAATGCCTCGGTTCGGCTGTTGGTGTAAAGCTCGTCAAGTGTCTTATAATTAGGTGTACGGTAACCGTACTTTATTCCGTCAAAGCGGGAGACGTTGTTGCAAAGCTCCGCGCACATAAGAACGTTCCACGCAGCTCCCGATGCGGCAATAACACCCGTGTCGATTTCGGTTATTTCAATACCGTCTGCCGAGAAGGCTTTTATTGCGGCGTCAAGCTTTTCGTTTATCTCTGCGCTAGCGTCCATTTTTAATACCGCGATCTTTTTGACCGCTTTTTTAGCGTTTACCCCGCTTTTGCAAACCTCGTCTGAATGCATAGTGCCGTCGCGCTCGTCTTTACCTACGATAACGGAAAGGATTTCTCTGCATTGCTCGACAGAGGTGGCGGTAACGCCTACGCACTCGCCGGAGCAAGCGGCGGATACACTGCCGAATCTTGATACGGTACCGTAAGTCGGTTTTATATTAACGAGGCCGTTCTGAGCGGCAAAGCGGCGCGGCGCGCCGTTTACGTCAAACGATACAACGGGGAGTGTGTCGGCACTCGCCTTCTTTCCCTCGAAATTCGTTTCTCCGATAAGATCGATACCAAATTCTCCGACGGGAGCTTTGCCGACAATTTCGTAGCCCGCGGCGGTAAGCTTTTCGTATACCGCGCAGTTAAACGGACTAAGATAACCGTCAAGCATTTTAGAGCCGGCTGAGGTGGGAAGCTCCTTTGTAAGAAGCATATCGTCAAGATATATCTTTTTCATTTCGCTTTCCTCCTTACTCAACAACTCTCGGCACCTGCCAGTAGCCGTCCATTGTTTCCGGCGCGCCCTTCTGAAGCTCGTCGCGTGTGAAATTCTTAATTTCCTTATCCTCGCGTACGACCGTCATAATGGGCATTACGTGTACCATTCTTTCGACGTTTTCGGTGTCGATAGCGTCAAGAAGCTTTATATCTGCCTCTCTTGCGTCCATAAACGCAAGGAAGCGGTCTTTCTGCTCGTCGGTAAGGTCAAGCTGATTGACCTTGCAAAGCAGACGCAGTGTTTCTCTTTCCATACTGCTTAAGTCCTTTCGTGATTAAAATCGGGATTGTAGGATTTTTACGGTTACGTTATCGGGAGTTATCCCCCGATAACGTAAATTTTAGTGAACGCTTAGTCTCTTACCTTAATGTGAACCTCGCGGAGCTGCTGCTCGGTAACCTCTCCGGGTGCGTTCATCATAAGATCCTGCGCGTTTCCGTTAAGCGGGAACGCAATAACGTCGCGTATCGTTTCTTCCTCGGCGATAAGCATTATCATTCTGTCAACACCGGGAGCCATACCTGCGTGCGGAGGCGCACCATAGGAGAATGCCGTGTAGAGCGCGCCGAACTTAGCCTTTAAGTCCTCCTCGCCGTAGCCCGCGATCTCAAACGCCTTTCTCATAATTTCGGGGTTGTGGTTACGGACCGCACCGGAGGAAAGCTCTACGCCGTTACATACGATGTCGTACTGATAAGCGAAGATTTCAAGCGGATTTTTGTTAAGAAGCGCGTCCATTCCGCCCTGAGGCATAGAGAAGGGGTTATGGGTAAAGTCTATCTTGTTCGTTTCGGGGTTAAGCTCGTACATCGGGAAGTCGACTATGAAGCAGAACTCGTAGCGATCCTTTCTGATAAGACCGAGCTCGTTTCCAAGCCAGGTACGCATCTGACCGGCAAGAGAGTTGATAACCGCGGGGGTGTCGCTGATGAAGAAGAGAGAGTCGCCCTCTTTGATTCCGCAAAGCTCGGTAAGCTCAGCCTTTTCCGCCTCGGAAAGGAACTTTGCGATAGGGCCCTTGTACTCGCCGTCCTCAAGAGTGATATATCCGCAGCCGAACTTCATTCCGATACTTCTGGAGTAAAGGTCGATTGCCTTTTCGAATGCCTTTTTACCGTCGCCCTCGCCGTCCTTTTTAACGAGATAATTTGCAACGATACCGCGAACGAGCTTGTTCTTGAAGGGAATGGAACGTCCGTTTACCTCAACGAACTCGTTCTTCGCAAAGAACCCGGTGAGGTCCTTGATTTCGAGAGGGTTACGAAGGTCGGGCTTGTCGGAGCCGTACTTAAGCATAGCGTCTGCAAAGGTGATTCTCCTAAACGGAGGCTTTGATACCTCTTTTCCGGAGAACTCCTTAAAGGTGTTGTAAACAACGGTTTCGGCAACCTGGAAAACGTCCTCCTGAGTTGCGAAAGCCATTTCAAAGTCAAGCTGGTAGAACTCTCCGGGAGAGCGGTCCTGGCGCGCGTCCTCGTCGCGGAAGCAGGGGGCTATCTGGAAGTATCTGTCAAATCCGGAAGCCATAAGCAGCTGCTTGAACTGCTGGGGAGCCTGCGGAAGCGCGTAGAACTTACCCTTGTGCTTTCTGCTGGGAACGAGGTAGTCTCTTGCGCCCTCGGGAGAGCAAGCGGTAAGGATAGGGGTCTGAATTTCAAGGAATCCGAGACCTTCCATCTGCTTACGGAGGTAGCTTAATATCTTCGAACGAAGAACTATGTTGTTATGAATGTGGCTGTTACGAAGGTCGAGGTAACGGTACTTAAGACGAACCTCTTCTCTGGTCTGGGTAGAGGAGTCGATTTCAAAGGGAAGTCCGAGCTGACAGGGACCGAGAACCTCAATGCTCTCTGCACGTACCTCAACGGTACCGGTAGCTATTTTCGGGTTTACCGTCTCGGCGTCTCTCTCGGTTACCTTTCCTACTATGGAAACAACCGTTTCCTTGGAAATTCCGGCGAGCATTTTGTCGTCGGAGAAAACTATCTGCGTTACTCCGTAGTGGTCGCGAAGGTCTACGAAAAGAACGCCTCCGTGGTCTCTTATTGTGTCAACCCAACCGCAAAGGGTTACCTTCTCCCCGATATGCTCGGCGGAAAGCTGGTTACAGTTATGTGTTCTAAGCATTTTAAAATCCTCCAAATAAAGTTGGTTTTGTTATTACTTTGTTTTAGTATCGGGGAAAACAAAAACGCCCTTTTGCCCCAAAATCATGGGACGAAAGGACGACTCTTCCGCGATACCACCCAAATTGACTTATTTTTAATAAGTCCTCTCAAAACATCTTTTCGCGATGAACGGACGGTTCTAATTACCCGTAGCAACTAAAAAACCTAGTGCCGGGCTTTCTTCCGTCAGCTCCGAAGTGTTGATTCCCGTGTAAGGAGCGATGCCGCGCTTTCACCTGCCGCGGCTCTCTGGTAAACGCTTAACCTGACGGTACTGACTTCATCATGGCTTTAAATTCTAAGTTATTTTATCATATTTTTCGTAATTTGTCAAGTGGGAATTATAAAAAATTCTTCCTTATCTATAAAAATAACAAATTGTTATAAAAAGTTTTATAAAAATTACTTTCTTAAATAAAGTATTTGCAGGAATGAGAAAAATATTTGTGTAAATGGATTTTTTAAGTAAAT